>CAJXFJ010000369.1 GCA_913052515.1 uncultured Flavobacteriales bacterium
GTTTCCCCAACAAATCTTTTGGAATTTATGGCAAGTTTAAAAGAAACTTCTGAACTAGTAGCCGATTTTAATGTGGTTAAAGGTTTCTTGAATTTAAGTATAGCAGATGAGTATTGGCTAGACTTCTTTGTTGAGAATGGAAAAACGGAAAAGTTTGGTTTTCAGAAGGAGAAAAGTAAATCAAGAGTAATGGTGGAGTATGCTTCTCCAAATACCAACAAGCCCCTACATTTGGGGCATTTACGAAACATCTTTTTAGGTCACTCTTTAGCTGAAATATTGAAAGCAAATGGGCATGAAGTGTTTAAAGTTCAGATTATAAACGATCGAGGCATTCACATTTGCAAATCCATGTTAGCTTGGTTAAAGTTTGGAGAAGGTGAAACACCTGAAAGTAGCCAAACCAAAGGGGATCACTTGGTGGGTAAATATTATGTAGAGTTTGACAAACAATACAAAGCGCAAGTTGCAGAGTTAATCAGTCAAGGAAAATCAGAAGAAGAGGCGAAAAAAGAAGCACCCATACAACTAGAGGCTCAAGAAATGCTGCGAAAATGGGAAAATGAAGATGAAGAAGTTAGAGCACTTTGGGCCAAAATGAATGGCTGGGTTTATGATGGGTTTAATAAAACTTACTCGACCATTGGAACTGATTTTGATAAACTCTATTACGAATCAGATACATATATTTTAGGTAAAGAAAAAGTGCTTCAAAATGAGCAAAGTGATTTGCTTTATCGTAAAGAAGACAATTCTTTGTGGATAGACTTAAGTAAAGAGAAATTAGACGATAAGTTGTTACTACGTTCCGATGGAACCTCAGTTTATATGACTCAGGACATTGGTACGGCCATTATTCGTGAAGAAGAATTTAAGTGTGAAAACTACTATTATGTAGTAGGTAATGAGCAAGATTATCATTTTAAAGTACTTGCCATTATTCTTAAGAAAATGGGTTACTCATGGGCAGATGGAATTTCACATTTATCTTATGGTATGGTTGATTTGCCGAGTGGTAAAATGAAATCGCGAGAAGGTACAGTAGTAGATGCTGATGACTTGATGCAGGATATGAAAGAAACAGCACAAGAAATTTCAGAAGACTTGGGCAAGTTGGGCGATATGACAGATGAAGAAAAAGACAAGCTTTATCACCTCATTGGCCTGGGTGCTTTAAAGTATTTTATTCTGAAAGTTGATCCGAAAAAACGTATGCTTTTTGACCCTAAGGAGTCAGTTGATTTTAATGGTAACACAGGACCTTTTATTCAATATGCACATGCCCGCATTCAATCAATACTTCGCAAAAGTGGGAAGGGTGAATTAAATGCTTTCAATAAACAATTAAAGATTAGTACAGAGGATAAAGACTTGCTGAAAATATTGCATGAATTTCCAAAGGTAATTCAAGATGCGGCTGAACAAAAAAGTCCTGCACTCATTGGTAATTACGTATTTGAATTAGTGAAATCCTTTAATTTTTTCTACCAGAATACTACACCAATTGTAAAGGAAGAAGATACAGCCATGAAAAACTTTAGACTTTGCCTAAGTGAAATGGTAGGTAACACCATTAAAAATGGAATGAATTTGCTAGGTATTCAAGTGCCTGATAGAATGTAAGCATGATAAGAAAACAAATTAATCGAGCTTTTACGGTATACTTCCTTGTGAGTTTAGGGATAGGAGTTTTAGTAGCCAACTGGCGTTTAAGCTTAATTTCTACTTTAGCGAGTTCTGATTATATTGAAATGGAATTATTGGAGAAGGTAACCTTCTCCAATTCTTTTTTAATAACGGCTTATGCCGCATTTCTTTTAGCCATACTATCTACTTTAAATGATGTTTTTGTTTTTAAACGAATATTTAAGAAGCGATCTCTGGGTAAGTATTTGGTATTAACTACCGTTTTTCAATTAATAACCATTGGGGTTGTTATTTTAGTCATGAGTCGTGCAATTGCATTCTTTATCTTAGGTGACGAAAAAGAATACCTCTACCTTATTGACCGATTGCCTGATAAAGGACATTTTGTACTTCTTATGTTTTTTATGATAGCAGTTTCAAGATTTTTATTGGAAGTAGATCGAAAATTAGGCTACGGAAATTTATGGAAAATGTTGAGTGGCCGATTTTACGAACCGTATAAAGAAAGAAGGCTTTTTATGTTTTTAGACTTAAAGTCTTCTACCTCAATTGCTGAAAAGGTTGGCCATTATAAGTTTAGTCAGCTCATTCAAGATTGCTTTAAAGATTTATATGTAATAGAGGAGTTTGGGGCCGAGGTTTATCAATATGTTGGCGATGAGGTTGTTATAAGTTGGAGGGCTCATTTAGGACTTAAGAAAAGCAATTACATCAAGGCGTTTAAAGCGTTTAAAGAAAAGCTTGACCAAAAAGGGGAAGAGTATGAAAAAAAATATGGATTACGTCCTGTTTTTAAAGCTGGTGCCCATATTGGTGAATGTACCGTAGCCGAAGTAGGAGAACTAAAAAGAGAAATCTGCTATCACGGAGATACACTTAATACAAGCTCACGGATTCAAGAAATGTGTAACCCACTAGATTCAGAATTTTTAATCTCAGAAACACTTTTTCAAGAAACAGAGAAAAATCCAGATTGTGAATTTGAAGAGAAAGGTGAAGTAAGCCTAAAAGGGAAAAAAACCGAAGTTAAATTGTATAAGGTAAACT
>CAJXFJ010000370.1 GCA_913052515.1 uncultured Flavobacteriales bacterium
AGCAGCAAAGAATACTTTAGACAC
Source organism: uncultured Flavobacteriales bacterium (assembly GCA_913052515.1). The sequence continues at coordinate 25 of CAJXFJ010000370.1, forward strand.
CCATGGATTTGGAATGTCATCTGTTCGTTTTATTTGTGGAACTCAGGACATACATAAAGAACTAGAACAAAAAATAGCAGCTTTTTGTGGTACAGAAGACACCATTCTTTATGCTGCAGCCTTTGATGCCAATGGTGGTGTTTTTGAGCCCTTATTAACTGCAGAGGATGCAATTATTTCGGATTCTTTAAATCACGCTTCAATTATTGATGGAGTAAGACTTTGCAAGGCGGCACGATATCGTTATGAGAACAACAATATGGCTGACCTTGAGGAACAGCTTAAAAAAGCGCAAGATCATCGTTTTCGCTTAATTGTTACAGATGGTGTTTTCTCTATGGATGGCTATGTAGCTCAATTAGATAAGGTTTGCGATTTAGCAGAGAAATATGATGCGATGGTGATGGTTGACGATTGTCATGCACATGGTTTTATTGGCAAAACAGGAAGAGGAACTGCAGAATATTGCAATGTATTAGGAAGAGTCGACATTATTACAGGAACTCTTGGCAAAGCACTTGGAGGTGCTATGGGTGGTTTTACTACCGGTAGAAAAGAAATCATTGATATGCTGCGTCAGCGTTCACGTCCTTATTTGTTTTCAAACTCTCTAGCCCCTTCTATTGTTGGTGCTTCTATTGCAGTATTCGATATTTTGAATGAAACAACTGCTTTTAGAGATAAGTTAATGGACAATGTAGCTTACTTCAAAGAAGGTGTAAAAAAAGCAGGCTTCGACTTTAAAGATGGTGATTCGGCCATAGTTCCAATCATGCTATATGATGCTAAACTTTCGCAAGTTTTTGCTGATAAGCTATTGGAAGAAGGCATTTATGTAATTGGTTTCTTTTATCCTGTAGTTCCAAAAGGACAAGCAAGAATTCGAGTTCAATTGTCAGCTGCTCATGAAAAAGAGCATTTAGACAAAGCCATTGCAGCATTTACAAAAATTGGTACAGAATTAGAGGTTATCTAATTAAATTCCATGTTGAGTAAACGATTTCCCAAGTATGAGAATGCAGTGTTTTTAGCTGTCTTTCTTTGCTTGGGATTTTTTTTCCAATTTAATCGATTTGATCAGCTACCAACTGCAATTCACCCTTGGGCGCAGAGTGATCGTTATGCTTTAGCAAAAGGCTTTCTCAACAATAATTTTAATTTGTTGAAACCGGAAACATTTCTAATGAATAGAGAGTTTCCACACAACTTTAAAAAAGCAGAAAACAATAGCATTACAGCAGTTAACCTTCCATTACATGAGTATGTGATTGCTATAATCATGAAGCTTTTAAACTCTGAATCCATTTGGATTTTTAGGCTTTATAATTTCCTGTTTAGTTACTTAGGTCTGTTTGCTTTATTTAAGAGTTGTAGATTGTTGAAACTCTCATTTATAAGCTCCATTTTAGTAGTTGGCCTTCTCTTCTTTTCTCCTGTTTTTTTAATCTATCAAGTCACAACTTTAGGCATCGTAAATACCTTATCACTCGTATTTGTGAGTCTTTATTGGTATTTAAAATTTCAACAAAGCAATAAGTGGAAGCATTTTTACATTAGCCTTTCCATACTTACCATAGCCAGCATAATTCGAAGTACAGCATTTGTTCCTTTTGTTGCCATTTTAATAGCAGAACTAATAAAGAGTATTTATCTCAAAAAATTTTATTGGCAGGTTATTCCGATACTTATTCTTTCCGTTGGCGCATTAGGGCTGCATTATTACTATATGAGTCTTCACATGGTCTATCATTACGGCTCAGTTTTTCTGTATTACATCGTTCCTGCTACTAGTTTTCAAGAAGCTTTTATAATTCTTAAAAGAACTCGTGAGCTATGGTTTTTCCATTATTTTTCTGAGATTCAATGGCTCTTATTAACTTCAATTATTCTTCTTGGTTTGTCTTTATTATTCAGAAAAAAAAGACAATTAACTAAGTCCATTACATTATTAGGAATATTCATTGTGTTTTGTTTAGGCGGCTACCTTTTGTTTTCAGTAGCCATGCTAACCAAATTTAAAGATCACGACTATTACGTTTTAGACTCGATTCTTATTCCAGTTCTGCTAATGGCATTCTTTTTCATGAAGCAAATTGATGTATTTGTCAAACAAAAAGAAGTCCTTTCTAAGCTAGTTATTTTGACTTTGGTATCTATTATGGCTGTAAATGCTAATGAATCAGTAGCAAAAGCAATAGAACCCAAATCTTGGCAAGACACTGTTGAATTAATAGACGCTTACCAAGAAGCTAGAAACAACTTGGATGAATTAAAAGTTGCCAAAAATGCTAAAGTATTAGTGGTAGGTGCAGAGTACTCTCCCAATTTACCCTTACTCCTTTTAGACAAGAAAGGCTATGTTCTACGTTGGCAAGATTCTACCGAAATGGAAAATGTTTTAGACTGGGACTACGATTACTTGCTTTTTAGCAAGCTTCATTATTTTGATAATTATCATGATCTAAACCAAAGTTTCCTCAACAACTTTGAAATACTTTCGAAAAAAGGGGAAGTAGTCATAGCCAAAAAAAGCGATGAAACTCAGAATTATCAAGTTGAAGATTTTATCTCGCAAGAAAACTTCACCTTACTTTTATCTGATTCAATTACAACACATACTGATAAGAAATTTTGGCTTCATTATAAATTTCTTTCCAAT
>CAJXFJ010000371.1 GCA_913052515.1 uncultured Flavobacteriales bacterium
AACAATGGAAAAGTTGCGACATTCATGTTCAAAATCAGCTTGATTGATTCGCTTATAATAAGCGGGACCAAAAAGGAAATTAAACTCCAGTGAAAAGGTTAAAAACCAATGCTTTTTTAATACAAACGAATGTCCATAGCCAACTCCAGGTCCGCCCAAAATTCCGCTAAGTGTTGTAATTCCCGCTAGGGAATCATTCAACAAATCTCTTTCCCAATAAGGAATCATACTACTATCTGATTGAGCAGAAAGTACGATAAACTTTGCTCCTGCTAAAAACGAACCAGCTGATTTTTTCTGATACTCATTTTGAACCATGGCTGCTGCATAAGAAAACTGCTTGGCATTAAACAAATGGGTGTAGCTAACTCCCACGATATTAATCTGTATATCGGGCCTTAAATAAAAAGGCAAAGGAAAATTGGGATTAATTTCCGCTGTGTTTTCTAAGTACATGCCAGTATAAAACTGACCTAAAATGTCAATCGCATAATTTCTTCCATAAAGGTGCGACTGCAAGTCCAAATAACTGGTTTCTCCTTTTCCTTCATCTTGATTGAGAATGCCAAAACCATAAGCCAAGTTTAGGGTAAAACCTTTGTAGGTTGCCCCAATGCCTAAATTCATGGTACTGTTTGGCTGGTAGTTTAAGTCGTTTTCTTGTTTATCTTCTCGATCAAAGAGCACCGAAGTAGCTTTGCGCGACAAATAAATACGAGCGGTAACCAACTCATAAAAACTTTGCACATAAGCCGTATCATAGTCTTTAGTTAAATCATTTCGATCTAAATCGACTTGTTGTGCATTACTTTTTGTGCTTAAAAGCACGAAAATCAGACAGAAACAGAAAACAATTTGTCCCAAAGGCTTGACGCAATTTCATGAAACTTGAACTCACCAAAAATCATAAAAAAAGGCGAGAACCATGTTCTCGCCTTTCAAAATTAGGAACTCGCCTTATTGCTTGATAAACTTCTTCACAAGAGAAGCATTGGTTGTATTAATTCGCATGAAATACAAACCATGATCAAATTCACTAATATCCAATATGTGCTTATTCGTAGCAGTGTTCATATTCACTTCATGGACTAACTTGCCTCCCATATCAAAAACTTGAACATTCATAGCTTCAAATTGATTAGCCATTTCAATAATTAATTGATTAACTGCTGGGTTTGGATAAATGGCAACATTTTCTTCCAATTGAACCTCTTCGATTGAAGTAACCAAAGGTTCACGAACAATTAAACTAAAGCCGCCAGATTTTAAATTACCCAAACTATCCATACCCAAAGTATCGCAATAGGTTGACGTACAATTGAAAATGGAATCAGTAATGGTTAAACAAACTTGATAATCTCCAAAGCTAGTGTATGTATGTGATGGGTTTCTTCCGGTAGCTGTTCCTCCATCACCAAAGCTCCATGAATAAGAATGACTTGGTTCATTAGATGAGGTATTATACAAAACAACACCAAAAGCAGTAGAAGTATCTTTCGCAACGGTGAAAGAGGCATTACATCTTGAATCAATTACAATGGTATCGGTATAACTACACATAAAATTTTGAGCTGAATCAAGAATATTTAAAGTAGCCACATAAGTACCTGGAGAATAAGTGTACTGGAAATTCAAGTTTCCATTGGTAGCGGGAAAAGTAATTGCACCTGAACCTACTCCAGAGTAAAATTGAAAAGTACTTGAATTATCAAATCCTGTAGAAGTATTGGTAAACCAAACCATAGCATTTCCATTCCAAGAGTTTGGCTGAATGTTATAGGTAAATCCAGCATTACAAGGAAGCGGATTTTGATTGGAAGTTACTGTAATGTTATAGCCTATAGAATCATAACAATTTCTTTGATTGTCAAAAATGCTTAGATAAACAGTATACGTTCCAGCTTGACTGTATGTATGAGTTGGGTTTTGTTGCGTTGAACTATTGAAGTCCCCAAAATCCCAATAGTAAGAAACATTGAAATTTGGCGAAACCGAAGAAGAGTCGTAAAACTGAACACTTAAACTATTGGGTGTTACTACCGACATAAAATCAGCTACACACTGAGCACTCAGGTTTGCCGCTAAAAAAGAAAATGTAAATAGGTAAAGTAATTTTTTCATAATTAATAAAATTTTAAGGTTATAAAATCAATGACGAAATAAAAATCACGATGGTTGGGTAAACACCAACACTTTATACATCAGCCTTTTAATTCGAAAAACTTCTTTTTCATCCTTGCTATTTCTTATGCATTTATTTACTTTTAGTTCAACAATTATTTTTCACGGGTAAAGCTCAATTTCAACCATCTAAAAGTTGAAAACAAGCAAAGCGTCTTTATTTTTTAAATCAAAGGCCTACATTTAGCCGCTGAAAACTATTTTTCTTTTCCCAAGGAAAAAACCGATTAGTAACAAAAGACATGACGAAGAAAAAATCAGTATTGACGAAGAAATCTGAAAAATTTCTATTTGATTATTTAAACAATCCATCGCCAACTGGCTACGAAAGCCAGGGACAAAAACTATGGCTAGACTATTTAAAACCCTATGTAGATACCCACTTTGTGGATACTTATGGAACAGCCGTAGCCATTATAAACCCAGAAGCGAAATACAAAGTAGTTATAGAGGCTCATGCCGATGAAATTTCGTGGTATGTGCACTACATTACCAAA
>CAJXFJ010000372.1 GCA_913052515.1 uncultured Flavobacteriales bacterium
AAAAGCGATAAAAAGAAAACGAAAGCCATCAGCAACAAGTCACTCACTTTCTGACTTATTAGCCATTTAAGCAGTAAAAGTAGGGTTGCTAATTCGCCGCAAAAGGCCATGATTTCATCTCTACCTTTTATATTGGCAACCACTTCGGTATGTATGGGGTGAAAAAACCAAAGCAGACTTGCCACTAAAGAAAGTGGAAGCCAATACTTCTTTTCCCATTCATTGGGTAAAAGTTTGCTTAAAACCAAATACAACAAAATGCCATTGAGTATATACCAAAGTACATTCATGAAGTGACCAACAAATGGGTTTAAGCCAAACAAGGCATATTCTATATTGAAGACTACCATGGAAAGCGGACGATAGCGTCCTCCGGAAACCAATTCTTTTTTTACTCCATAAAATCCGACAAACTGATCGTTAGAAAGCTGATCCCAAATACCAGAAAACCCTTTTTTGGTGAAATCGTTTTCGGTAATTACAATAGCATCATCTAAGGTATATTGATGACCTAAAGTATTGCCGTACAGTAAAAAACCTAGCAGGATAAAAAGAAGAAATATGTTTTTGTTTTGTAGATTTTTCATGGGAGGTCTAAATTATTAAATTCAGTGGCATTCTAACTGTTTTCGCCTTTTTTTGATAACTTGCTTCATTGAATTTTAAAACTTAATGTATGATGAAACCTTACTCTTTTTTACTTATTATTTCTTTCATTTTAGTTGCATTTAAAGCAGATGCAGCAGCTGGCGACACCTTGTATCACCAAGATTTTAATGGTCAATTACCAAGTGGTTGGCAAAGTCAAAGTAACTCAAGTCCTAATCATTTGTGGATATGGTCAAATACAGCACCAGGAGGTCAATATGCTTTAAATTCAAATCCCTTGAATTCGCCAACAGCTAATAATGGTTTTTTGGTTTTGCCTTCAGATTTATATAATACACCAACTCCTGCAGGTGGATTTGTTAATGTAAACGCATCTATAACTTCTGATGCTATTTCGATAAACCCAAGTAATTCGGTTCACTTGAGTTTTTTCCAATCTCAGCGTTTTTGTTGTACTCAAAGCAATGCCATGTATGTAGAAGTAAGCGCTGATAGTGTCAATTGGACTGTCTTTCCTGCAACAAATTATAGAACATCAGAGGCATCTTCAGAAAATGGGGAATACTTGAAGATTAATGTCACTTCTGTTTTAGCTGGTCAATCAACAGCTTACCTCCGTTTTGTGCAAAGTGGAGCTAGTCATTATTATTGGATGATTGATGATGTGATGCTAATAGAAGGACCTAAGAACCAATTAGAAATTTCTAAGATGAGGATGACAAGTGTGGATTCTTTCCAAGTTAATCCAGATGCGAATGTTCAACCATTAAGTATAGCTTGTCCAAGCATCTTTAAATTTCTTCTAGAAAATACAGGTTCTTATGCAATAACCAATAATTATTGCATTTCTAAATTTTATTATGATAATGGTTTTAATTATTCATTGCTTAATACAGACACCAATTATTTACAGTATCAAATCAATCCAGGTCAAAAACTAGATGTAAGACTCCCCCTCAATGGCTTTAACATTTTTTCTGGTCATTATATATATGAATTAGAATGTAAATCTGATTCTAGCTTTGATCGGCTTGTAAAAGATTCATTATTCATGACATTTTCAGATAGCTTAATAAGAAAAAATGAGAATGATTCATTTCCAACTTCATTTGGGCCACAACACTTTATGGACGGAGGTAATGACAGAGATTTTGTAGGAAATTTATTTACAATTAATGATCCTGGGGTAATGAATTCAGCTTTATCGTTTTATATTCCCAATGATAGTAATGTAATAGGAGCTAGGATTGTTCCAAAAGTTTATAAATATGAAGAAGATAGTTTAACGTTAAATGCTTCTCTATCAGTTGTAGCAGAGAATTTTGTCTATTATGTCATTAATTCAAATATGTTGGGAAAGTGGAATTACTTTGATTATGTTTTTGGAACTGGGCCTGTATTTTTAACACCGGGACAATATGTTGCAGGTTTTACCTTAATTGATAGTATTTCGCATAATTTTTTAATTGGTAGGGATTTGGAAGCAGAAAGAAATCAAATTCAAGCACAGTCTTTGGTTTTTATAAATGACTCTACACCTGAATGGAAATGGATAAGTCAAGTTGCAGCTGTAAGAATTCACATAAGTTCTTTTGGTGGAATGAGTGGATGCCCAATTTATGTTTCAGAAAAGGAAGAAGTAGGCATTAACAAGGATTGGAATATTTATCCTAATCCAACAAATGGAGAGTTAAGCATTGACTTTAATGAGCAGATAAAATCAAATTTGCAATTGGTTGTTTATGATTTAAAAGGTGTTAAAGTACTCTACCAGAATATCATGCCTCAATCAAAAAACAAAATCACACTTAATTTAAGTCATTTGAAAGATGGCTTATATGTTTTTCAACTCCAAAGTGATGATGAAGTTTGGAACAAAAAAGTATTGATTCAGCATTAAAAAAAGACCCCATAAAATAGCCTTAATTTCGCAACTATGGAGACAAGAACCTACGAAGGCAATTTGCGGAAAATGCCCACTGAGTTTGCTCAACCAGTGAAATATACTTTAGAGCTTGGAGAAGAAAAAATAGCCTTAAATCCAATCATAGGAAGCCATGTAAAGTT
>CAJXFJ010000373.1 GCA_913052515.1 uncultured Flavobacteriales bacterium
TAAAGTAGATGTTAATCCCCTAGCCGCAATTATAGCTTTAATCATTGGAGGTCAAATTTGGGGAATTATAGGAATGATTTTAGCGATTCCCATGTGTGGAATCATGAAGATTATTTTTAGTCATTATGAATCTACAAAACCATATGCACTATTGCTTCAGAGTAGCAGTAATGCACATCGTGAAAAGGAAAGTAAACCCATAGAGCTTCAAGTTAAAAAGATTTTTAAGCGAAAGAAAAAAGCGCCTGAAGCAGAAGAAAACAATGATTAATTAGAACTTAGCACAAGGCACTAGGAAACGTCTACTTCTTCTTTTCTTTCTTTTACTTGCTGTTTCGTAAACAATTGAAATTTCATGGGAACCCCCACTATTTGTTGCTAAGCGAGAAATGGTTGCATCATAACTGTAGCCAATTCTAAAATTCCTATCGGGTATAGAATATCCAACCAAAAATGTAAGTGCATCATTATTTTGATAACCTGGCTCATAACTTTTAAAGCCGGGAATTCCTCTATACCACAATCCAAAAACAAAAGGTGCATGGTTATAGTAAGCTCCAAAATCAACTTGGTCGAACATGCCTTGTGATTTATAATGCACTGCTGTCATAATTTCTTTGGCTGATAGTCGCTTTTTTATCGGGCCTGAAAGCGATATTTTATAACCAGCATGAATTGAATACTTCATGGGTAACTCACTTAAATTTCCATCACCCAAAAGGGTTTGATTTGGTCTATTCAAATGATTTATGGAGAAACCCGCCCAATACATTTCACCATATACTAAACCACCTGCACTAATATCAGGATAACTAATAGTTTCATTTGAAAAAGCATCTTCATCTGCAGTTAAAGCGCTATTGCTTTCCAATTGATCATTAAAAGTTAGTTTGCCATAGTCTATGCCTCGGAAAGAATATCCCATTTTTAATCCTGCTTGGATATACAGTTTTCGTTGTACTTGAAAACGATACGCATACGACAATGCTGCTTGATTTGTAGTTAAACCAAAAGAACCTGCTTCCTCTCGATTCAATATAAGTCCAAAGCCACTATTTATATCAGCTACGTTTAAATCATAAGATGCATGATAAGATTCAAAAGCACCTGGTATATTAGGCCACTGATGTCTATAATTCATCACAAAACGATGTTCTATTGTAGAACCTGTAAAAGCAGGATTGATGTACAGTGGAGCTGCATAAAATTGCGAGTACTGCATATCTTGCGCCTTTAAAGCAACTGTAAAGGTCAATAGCAAAATGATATAGAACAATCCTTTTTTCATTGTCCTTGTTTTGCTTTAAGTGAAAATTTCAAAAAGTGCTCTTCAAGTAATTCTTTTGTTTTATACTGAATCGTTTCCTTTTTCTCTTCATAGCCTTCCACCTGAATATTCAATTGATAAGACACATTCGGATTCACTAAAAAGATAAACTCTCCATCGTCTTTAGACGCTTGGTAAATACCTACCAAATCGCCAGACTCCACCTCAACTAGGCTAATCTCTCCTGCTAATGGAATTTTTGATGTTTCATCCATCAATTTAGCTTTTATTACAGATTGTCTCAATTTCTTTTCCAAATAATCAATCCGGTAAATATCATGACCTCCTAAACCATTTTCCTTTTCGGTGGCATAATAGCCATGTTGCTCATTGGCTGAAATAACAAAGTAAATGTCATCTTCAGTAGTATTTGTTGGGTATCCTAAGTTTTCAGGCTTTTTCCAAGATCCATCTTCTAGCTGCTCACTTTTAAACAAGTCAAATCCACCCATATTCTCATGTCCTTTTGAGCTAAAGTACAAGCTTTTTCCATCTGGGTGAATAAAAGGTGCATCTTCGTCAAATGGGGTATTGATTTCTTCTCCTAAATTTAAAGCTTCACTCCACTCCCCATTGGGCAATTTAACGACACGATATAAATCAAATCCCCCAAAGCCACCAGCCCGATTACTAGAAAAATAAAATGTCTGACCATCCAAAGAAATAGAAGCACTTGGCTCAATACTCTCGTAGTTGTTTATCTTTTCACTCATTCGAATCGGTGTGGTCCAAGTCCCATTTAAATAAAGTGATTCATACAAATCTCCACCAATTAAATTCTCATTGGTTCTAAAAGTATAGAGTCGCTTACCATCAGGTGAAAGACCTACACTGGCATCATGTAAATTGGTATTTACCTCCCCTTTTAATAAGCGAGCTTCTTGCCAAATTCCGTTATCCTTATGACTTTCATAAATATCTTCATAGGGTTTTCCCGTTGGGTCAAGCTCATTTTCCGAATGAAGTCTTCTGCTTGTAAATAACAAAAGTGTTTCATCCGAAGAAATTAAAGGTACATATTCATCATGTTCGCTATTAATTGCTTCTCCAAGGTTGACGATATTCAAAAGTTCAGGCGATCCCATTTGCTTTTCTGCGAATTCTACATTCGATTTTAATCGCTCAATCAATTCCCAAGTATAATTCGTTTGTTTTTCATCTCGATATTTTTCAAAATCTTGAATCGAATTTCTTGCCTTATCAAATTCATTTTGACTTAGATACACCCTAGCCATTAAAAAATAAGAATCGGTATTAAAATACTGCCCCTTTTGCAAATAGGTCAATGCTTCATCTTTTCACCTAATTGAAAAAGCGCATCTCCTAGTTTGAAATTGATTTCT
>CAJXFJ010000374.1 GCA_913052515.1 uncultured Flavobacteriales bacterium
CTATTGAAATATTGGTGGTATTTTGAACATAACCTGTTCCTTCATTAATAACTCCTGCAAATGAAGATACCAAACGAGCGGGATCGCTGATGGCTCCGGCATGTCGTTTTGACTCTTCTACAGATAATTGCTTGGAAGAAAGCATGGCCATTTCGTTGCTTGCTTCTGTTTTTTTACTGCCTTGAATGACCACTTCATCCAATTGATGAAAGGATTCACGAAGCTCAATGGTTAGTACTTTTTCTTTACCAGAGATAAGTAGAACATTGGGAAGGTTTAGCGATTCATAACCCACATAAGAAACTTGAATGTTTAAACGACCAACTGGAACTTCTTCAATTTTAAAATTTCCGTCCATATCGGTGGTGGTCCCCAACAAAGGATCTGAATTTGAAATAACCACATTGGCAAAGGGAATACCAGCTTTGGTATCGGTATCGATTACTTTTCCTCTTACGGTTTGTGTTGGCTTTTGAGCGCTTAGTATAAATGGAATTAAAAGCGCTAAACTGACTAAAATGAATTGATGCTTGTTCATAAAATTGAGTTGTTGTTTCTTGTATGACAAGCATCATTTGTTTTACCCCTAAAGGAATTACAATTTTTTTTGAAAAATTTAAAACTTATCTTGAAGTGGAGGTCTGAAAAGGGTTTTAGCCAATTTTTTGTTTATCAGAAAATGGAAATCTTATAAAAAATCTCTTAGTCCAATAGCTAGTCGAAAGCCTACCCAAGCTTGAAAGCGTATGGAAGAAGCCCTTGTGTTGAGGAAAGAGTAGGGAGGTAAATCTTCGTAATTGCCTTGTTTTGTCAGTTTGTTTTCAAAAACCAATAAATTGAGAGAAGGGCCATAGGAAATGCGCCATTTGTGTTGGGCTTTGTTCTGCATTAAGAATTGATATTTTACCAAGCCATAATGATAAAAAGAACTTTTCACTTTTTTGTGGAGCCAATGAAAAAGCAATTCGGAATTGAATGGTCGATTGTTGGCATTCAAAAACTCAGTACCTAAACCTAAACCATAATTCCAGAAGAAGTCATTTTGATGGTAGCTCATTCCTGCGGAGTAGATGTTGTACAATTTGGGTACGCCCATTTTAAGCGCCACATTTCCAAAAGAAAGTTCATCGCTCGAAAATTCAACTTGAAACAATCCTCCTCTTCTAACAAAACTGACTAAACCTACAGGTATACCATCGGCCGAATCAGCTACATTTACGATGCCAATTTGCTTGCCTTTTAAGATGGTAGCATAATTTACCGGTGCAATTTGTAAGCCCTCTGCTTCTTGAATAACCGCATTTAAACCTCCACTAATTTGGGTTCCTTTTAAGTTGGTAGCTTGGTTAAATCCACCAGCTAATTGAACGCCTTTGCTTTCACCCAAAACTACATTAGCTCCACCGGCTCCTTGCAAGCCCGATTGATCGCCGTAAACAAAATTAATTCCACCACTTAGTTGTGTGCCTTCCATTTGTTGACCGACTACATTAGCTCCGCCTGAAAGTTGTACACCATCAACTATGCCTCCTACAAAGTTAAAGCCGCCCGCCAATTGCCATCCATAAGAGAATTTACGGTTGATGTTAAAAGCGCTGCCAAGCTCTAGCGTGTGAGTGCCGTAATTAAAACCTCCAATTAAATTGAAGGAGTAATTGTTGGACACATTTCCACTCATTTTTTGGTTGGTACTTATGCCAGGAAAAAGTGAGAACTGATAAGCTCGATAAAAATTGAAAGGAGATAATTCGGTGCGTTTTTGAACCTTTTTGGGAACTAGAACACGTGAATAAGTAAAGGTTTCGTAGCCTTTTTGCGGCATAGGACTAATGTCCTTTTCTATTTCTGCAGGCGATAAAGCAGACAATTGGATGCTTACTTTTTCTTCACCAAAATCAATACGGATTAAAGAGTCTTTAAAGCCTTCTTTGCTAATCGAAAGATGTAATTCTTGGAAGTTTTCTGCTTCCACTTCTAAGGTAAAGGTGCCATTTTCATTACTGAATGTAGAAGCCAAAGCAGAGACTTCTAATACCAAGGCGCCCTTGATTGGTTTTTGATTCTGGGAGGAGAGAATTTTCCCTTCTAACTTTACTTTTTCATTCGTTCCTTCAATTTTTTGTTGAAGGATTATGCTGTTGCCCAACTCTTGAATGATAATGCTGTTTGGTAAAATTTGATGAAAGATGTAGGCTGCTGATTTTTGCTTGAAATTGAGATCGTATAGACTTTTGTCTTCTAGTATACTTGGGTTAAAAGACAGGTTAAATTCAGCTTTTTCTGCTGCTAAAAAGAGCGCATCACTCAATCGAATTTCGGCTTCAATGAGGTCAATTTTTTTACGCTGAAAATTGCTTTCCGATTGTGCAAAAGCAGAAAGAAAAATTCCACAAAAGCAAAATAATAATAAACCGCTTTTTAAGGACTGCACTTTGCTTTTCCTTTAAGTAAATAACCTTCTTCAGTTTTTAGGAAACGAAAGCCATAATTCATGCTGATTTGATCCAATATTTCCTCTAGTTTTTTGCCGCTAAATCGAGCAGATATAAAGCAATTTTCAAAATTTGCTTCATCGAATACAATTGTTGTTTGATATTTATTTGACAAATCTTTCAATACTCCATTCAACGAAATTTGTTTGTAAAGCAGGGTTGTATCTTGCCAAAA
>CAJXFJ010000375.1 GCA_913052515.1 uncultured Flavobacteriales bacterium
ATAATGAAATCCAAGAAACTCCTTTCTCTAACAATCCCATTTGAACACTTCCGTAAGAAACAACTGATTTCTCAACCATTTCAATTCCTTCGTGACTTCTATCTAAACCTTGGTAGAAAATACTTGCTACAGGACCGCTTGTGCTTCTGCAAACTTCTTTTGCTGCATCAACTCCACCTGAGTTAAGTGCATCTTCAACGTTTGCTAATAATTTCTTAGTGTTAGTGGTAGCCATGTTTAAGTAAATGATTCTCTCAATTACAATAGCTAAACCTAAAATCAAACAAAGAAGTACAATTCCCATAAATTCAGGACCACCTTCAATAAACTTCTCTTTTAAGATTTGGTGGAAAGACTTGTCTTCTTTTGCTACTTCAGTAGTTTCTTCTGTAGTAGTTGTTTCTTCAGCCACAGGCTCTTCCGTGGTCTCTTCTGCCATTGCAGAATCTGCACTAGCACTATCGGCCATTTCGGTTTGCATTGCAGTTGAATCTCCGTCTTGAGCGTAACTGTATTGTCCTACTCCAAACGTTAAGAAAGAGGCAACTGCGAAAAGGGTGAATAACTTTTTCATAATGGATTAATTAATGATCTGATTAAATGTTAACGATTTAAATTTATAGTTAATGGATGCGAATTTAATGCACTTAATTGAATTCTTATAATTTATAACGATGCTTTTCACGTTTTCATATTTAAGAAACTGAAAAACACCAAGAACGATTTCGAAAGTTTTACCTCTCTTGCGGAGAGGAAGGGATTCGAACCCCCGATACGGTTTCCCGTATACACGCTTTCCAAGCGTGCGCCTTCAGCCACTCGGCCACCTCTCCGTATATCTTGCACTAGGCGTATGTTCTGTCTGACCATTCATGTTGAATCTTTTCAGCAATCTACATGACATCTAAAGCAGACAGGGTTCCCCGACCAAAGGGCGGGCGTGCCAAATTACAAAAAAATAGTTTGCTTTTCAGTCCCTTTCTGTGTTATGCTTAAGTTAAAACTAGCTCAACTCTCCTCTTAAATTTATGCCCATGTATTTTTTCTTCTCTTCCAAGGATAACTCTTCGCAGGATAATAAATACATCAGCTTAGTTATGGCTGCTTCATAGGTCATATCTTCTCCGCTCAATACACCTGCTCTTTCTAAATGAGCACCTGTTTCGTATTTCCCTTGCATCACTTTTCCAGTATTGCATTGAGTAACATTGACAAGAATAACTCCCTTTTCGTTCAACCTTAGTAGTTCTTCGGTTAACCAATTAAAGGTTGGTGCATTTCCACTGCCATAGGTTTCAAGAATTAATCCTTTCAAATTGGGAATATTGGCTACCGCCTGAAACACCTCTTTTTGAATCCCTGGAAAAATGCGAACGCTTGCTACTTGCTCTACAATGTTTTTGCGAACAACCAATTTTTCAGAATTTCCTTTATTAATCGCAAATGAATTGTATTTAATATGCACTCCCGCTTCTGCCAATAGCGGATAATTGGGCGACTGAAAAGCTTCAAAATTCTCAGCACTCACCTTGGTCGTTCGGTTTGCCCGATACAGCGAATATTCAAAATAGATGGCCACTTCAGGCACCACAGGTTTATCATTTTCATAAGCTCCTGCCACCTCAATGGCCGTTATGATATTTTCCTTTCCGTCTGTTCTAATTTTATTAATCGGCAACTGACTACCAGTAAATATGATGGGCTTGTTGACATTTTCCAATAAAAAGCTCAAAGCAGATGCGGTATATGCCATAGTATCTGAACCATGTAATACCACAAATCCGTGATATGATTCATAGTTGCTTTCTATCACTTCCAACATTTCCACCCATGATTGAGGGCCTATATTTGACGAATCAAGAGGTTTTTCCAAAGCATGAACATCAAGCTGAATGTCAAACTTATTCAGTTCGGGAATTTCCTCGAGTAGATGATCAAAATCAAAGGCGTGTAAAAGGCCAGTTTCTGGATCTTCAACCATACCGATGGTTCCTCCAGTATAAATGATCAAAACTTTGGTTGAATTACTCATGGAGTTGAAAAATGGTTAATGCATTTTGAGAAGTTATGGCAGCCACCTCTGGGGCAGAAATTCCATAAATATCGGCAAGCTTTTCAGCTACTTTTATCAAATAACTACTTTCATTGCGCTTACCGCGAAAGGGTGCCGGTGCCAAATAAGGCGAATCGGTTTCTAGCACCAAATCATCTAATTGCAACTGCGCAACTACTTTGTCTAAACCAGAATTTTTAAAGGTTACTACCCCACCGATACCCAGTTTAAAGTTGCCATAATTTAAAATGTGTTGTGCTTGCTCTAAATTTCCGGTAAAGCAATGAAAAATGCCACTCAGGTTTTCATCATTTAGCTCATCCATGATGTTGAGAATCTCATCAAAGGCTTCACGACAATGGATAACAATGGGCAAGTTTTTTTCTTTAGCCCAAGCAATTTGCTGACGAAATGCCATTTCTTGCTGCGCTTGAAAACTTTTATCCCAATACAAATCAATCCCAATTTCTCCTATTGCATAGAATTTTCGTTTGGTTAATTCTTCTTCAACGTGCTTTAATTCTTCTTCATAATTCTCTTTGACTGAAGTAGGATGAAGCCCCATCATTAAGCACATCCGATCTGGAAATATTTTTTCTAAATCGTACATG
>CAJXFJ010000376.1 GCA_913052515.1 uncultured Flavobacteriales bacterium
CAAAGCTTTCACTTATTATTGGTCAGGCAGATTCTTATCAAGCTCTATTATGGTCTTCAGCTGCAGGTTTAATTGTTGCGATTAAGCTAACGGTTCTGCAAAAAATCATGAAACTTCAGGAGTCCATAGAATCAGTTATGGAAGGTTTTAAAACCATGTTACCTGCTATAGTAATATTAATTCTTGCATGGAGCTTAGCTTTAGTCATCGAAGATTTACATACAGCTGATTTATTGACTTCTATAATGTCGAATCAAGTTTCAGCTTACTTAATACCAGCTGTTACTTTTTTATTGGCAGCAATAGTTGCCTTTTCAACAGGTTCTTCTTGGGGAACAATGGCAATTCTTTATCCACTAATGCTTCCGGCAGCCTGGGAAATCAGTAAAAGTTCTGGATTGGATTACAATGAGTCTTTAGCTATATTTCACAATGTTGTGTCATGTGTTTTGGCAGGCTCTGTCTTAGGTGATCATTGTTCTCCCATTTCAGATACAACAATTTTGAGTTCACTAGCTAGTAGCTGTAATCATGTAAACCACGTGCGCACCCAAATGCCCTATGCTTTGGTGGTTGGGATTGTTGCACTAGTAACTGGCACCTTACTTTCTGCTTTGGGGGTTCCTACATGGCTTTGCTTTTTGATTGGGATAAGTTGTCTGTATTGTGTAATTCAATTCTTTGGAAAAAAAGTTCTAACTAATGAATAAGAATTACGTTTCATACCTCTTTTCGATTCTTTTTATCTTAAGCTTTTTGGAAAGCTTTACCCAAGAGTTTAATTATCAAAAGGATTTTGAAACAATTCTTTCAAGAACCAATGATTCTAATGACAGTTTATTTCACCTTGAATTAAAACAACGTTTTAACCGAAATGATACCACGCTATCAGATTTTGAAATACTTGCCCTACTGATCAATTTCACACAAAACGAATTTTATCAGCCTTATGAAATTCTGAATAATGAAAGTAAAATTGAAAATTTGGTTTCAGAAGGAGAATATGACACTGCTATTAGACTTTGCGATAGTTTGCTGATTAAGCATCCTTATAACCAAGCCATCTTATTTGAAAAAGCACTTTCTCACTTTGCCATAAACCAAACTGATAGTTCAGAATTTTACCGTTATAAATTCAATCGGATTTTAGATGCCATGGCATATAGCGGAAAAGGCACAAGCACGGAAGATGCTATTTTTTCACTAGGCAGTATGGATAGTCACTCATACATCATCCGTAGACTTTCACAAGAAATTAGACAAGTAGGAGCAGGCCAAGATCAACATGGAAATATGATTGATATTATTGAAACTTTCAAAGATGGTGAAGGTACAAGGCTGATGCATTTTCAAATTCAACACGCTGTTAATCGCTTGCTAAAAAGTGACTAAAATCAGCATAAAGGGCTTTTAACATTTTCGGGTTAATAACTTCACTTCCCCTTTCCTGAATTCATTTTAACATATAAATAGCTTTGAAAAGGTTGATTTATCAATGGATAAGTCGATGTATAATCACAACTATGCAGAGTAAAATTAACGTCCTCAATCAAGCTAGTCAATTTGACCATGAAGGCTTGTCATCTCTGCTAAGAACTTACCAACCAACACCCAATCAAGAAGAAAAGCTATGGTAAAATTTGCAATTATTGGAGTAAACCTTTTAGCCCTATTAGGATTTGGATACTTTTTAGGAGATGATGTGACTGTTCAACAAAAACTTCCAACAGAGGTAAATGCTGGTGAATCTTTTACAGTTGAAGTAACTATAAACAAAGGTGAGCGTGAAGGCTTTGCAAAATGGCAACAAGCATTACCTGAAGGTTTTGTTGCTGAAGCCCAAGAAACCCAAGGAGCAACATTTTCTTTTAAAGGCCAAGAGGTCAAGTTAATTTGGATGGCACTTCCAAAAGAGGAATCGTTTACCATTTCTTACCTAGTCAAAAGTGACCCTTACATCGCAGGAACTTTTGATGTGAATGGAAAATTTTCTTTCATAGATAATAATGAAAGAAAAGATATTGAAAGTGAAATCGCAACAATTACAGTTGGAATGGACCTAGCTAGTATGGCTGCAAGTGACCAAGAAGAAATTTCTGAAGAGGACAATGAAGTGACTGAAGAAAAAAGCCAAGAAGAAACCGACCTTGTAGCAGAAGAGACAAAAAAAGAAGAGAAGCCCACAGAAGAGTTTGAAAGTAATACAACTGCTGAGCAGCAAACTGAAACAGTTGAAAGCAAAACTGACGATTTATTAACCAAAACAGTTACTAGTATTGAAAATGTTACCATAGCGCGAAATATTTTAGAATTAGAAGATGGGAAATACGAAGTGCAACTTAGCTTACAAAAAGGCGGATTAAATGATTTTGGTAAAATTGAAGAATACCTACCTGAAGGATTTATTGCAACTGAGAATAACAGCAATGAAGGCATTTTTACCTTTAAAAATAAAGTGATGAAAATCCTTTGGATGAAATTACCTAAAACAGATGTACTTCAAGTATCTTATTTTGTAGAAAGCACCAATGACGATTTAGATTCAGTGACGATTCATGGTGTGTTTTCATACTTAGAAAGTGATAATTCGAAACAAATTGCCATGAAAGGCAGTACCTTTAGAAATACTTTTGTAGGGGAAGAAGTGGCCGAAGCAT
>CAJXFJ010000377.1 GCA_913052515.1 uncultured Flavobacteriales bacterium
AGAATAAATATGACTTCTATCAGGTATTGTTAGTTCTTCGAAAATTCTTTTTCCTTTTAAATTTCGGTTTTGGTTTCGGAGAGTTCTTTTTTTCAACTTTCAAATCAGGCCGGTGATCAACAAAAGGATGATTTTCTTCGCGTTGAATATTGGTTTTAATTAGTTTCTCAATATCTTTTAAATAAGGTCTTTCTTCTACATCACAAAAAGAAATGGCTTCTCCACTTGCATTAGCTCTTCCAGTTCTTCCTATTCGGTGAACATAAGTCTCAGGTACGTTAGGTAAATCATAATTGATGACCAACTCCAGTTCTTCTACATCAATCCCACGAGCTGCAATATCTGTTGCTACTAATACTTTTAAGTTTCCATTTTTAAAACCTTCTAAGGCTTTAAATCGAGCATTTTGAGATTTATTTCCATGAATGGCTTCTGCTTTTATACTTGCTTGGTCTAGCTTTTTTACAATTTTGTTTGCTCCGTGTTTTGTTCTAGAAAAAACAAGCGTAGAGTGAGCTTCTTTATCCTTTATTAAATGCGTTAATAATTTAGGTTTATCAGCTTTTGCAACCATATACAAAGACTGATCAACTTTTTCGGCAGTAGTTTGCTGCGGTTTTATGGTCACTCTTTCAGGCTTTCCTAAAATTTGTTTCGAAAGGTCTACAATAGCTGGTGCCATAGTAGCTGAAAAGAATAAAGACTGACGCTTTTGTGGGAGTTTTTCAATGACTTTTTTAATGTCGTGAATAAAACCCATATCCAACATTTGGTCAGCTTCATCAAGAACAAAATATCGGATGAACTTTAAAGAGATAAATCCTTGGCCGATTAAATCCAACAAACGGCCAGGAGTGGCCACTAAAATGTCGATGCCTTGGCTTAACCTTCTGGTTTGTGCACCTTGTTTTACTCCTCCAAAAATTACGGTATGTTTTAATTTGGTGTGTTGCGCGTAAGCTTTTATATTTTCATCTATTTGTAAAGCAAGCTCTCGAGTTGGTGTAATAATTAGCGCCTTAATCTGTCGCTTTTGATTATGATCAATCTCAGCACATAAATGCTGAATGATTGGTAAAGTGAATGCTGCTGTTTTACCAGTTCCGGTTTGGGCACAGCCCAATAAGTCTTTTTTCTTTAGTAAAATAGGAATAGCCTGTTCTTGAATAGGCGTAGGGGTTTTGTATCCTTGCGTGTCTAATGCACGAAGAATGGGGTCAATTAGACCCATTTGTTTAAAATTCATAAGATATTTTGTAAATAATCTGGGGGGATGTAATAAAGTGCATAGTTACGATTAATAAATGGGCATTAACACATTTTGATTACTTACAATTTCCCACTATAAAAGAAACTTTATTTAATGGAGGCTAAATCGACTTGACCGCTTAACAAAGAATCTCAGTTGCAAAATCTAATTTCTAGCTTCCATGATTATTCATAAAGTGAGCTACCTTATTTTGCCAATCAGTTAATACCTTTATTCGTTCTTTATTTGCTTCTTGCAATTCTTTGTTATACGCTTCGCTTGCTTGATTGTATTCATTCAATTTGGTATTGTATTGGTCAATATCTTTTTGTGTTCTTTGTTTTTTACTTTTTGATTCAAGATTTTGTTGAATTTCTTCAAACTCGTCTTTAATCATAAAGAGGTTAACCACAGAAGTAAAAGCCTCTTCTGCTTCTTTTTGATAAAATTTCAGCACATTCATTGCCTCTGCCTTAAGGCTTGCATCGCCTTTATAACTAGGTAGTTTCCTTAATTCTTCGAGTCCTTCTTTTGTGAACTGCTTTAGTGTATTGTTATGTTGAACAATGGCAGAAAGATCTTCTTGGTTCATGGCATTAAGTACATAAGCTTCTTGCTTATAACTTTTAAAAAAGATCAAATAAACATCATTGTAATATGAAATGGCAGCAGAAGCTTTTTGAATTCGTTCTCCTTTTTTAGTTAAGTTGTCAGTTAATTCAATACCATAAGTTTTTGCAAAATTCTTTTGAGCATTACTCATGTATTGAAAAGAGCTATCTAATTTTTCACTAGCCTTTTCTTGTGCTGTTAGATAGGCCTCCATGGCATCGTAAGAATCTTCAGCAATTTTTTCCATATCTAATATTTTGTCGTAATCTTCTTTCAATACAGTATACTGCATATCTAGGTAGTTTAACATGGCCTGCCTAAACTCATCGTTTCCTTCAAAGTCTTTTCGTCTACCCACATACAATTTAGCGGTTTTGATACCTTGAACAAGCTCCGATCGCTTGTCTTCAACTTTTGACGCTTTTTTGCCCTTAGTTACTGCCTTCAAATATTGCCATGTTTCATCTTCTAATTCGAAAACTTTTTCTGTAATTGAATTCATGTATTCTATGGCCTCATTTGTATTTTGAGCAGCTATGATGAAGCTTGTGCAACAGATAATTAAACTCGCGATAAATTTTTTCATTTTATAAAATGTTATTTTGAATGAATAAGACTCAAACCAATATGAAATGCTTCTAAGATATATTGATCTGAATAAATGTTTTTAATTAACTCTTTTTTTCTTTTTTCTGAAAACTCTACACCACCTCCATTAAGTAATGGTGAAACCTTAAAAATAGTATGATTTATTTGGTTAC
>CAJXFJ010000378.1 GCA_913052515.1 uncultured Flavobacteriales bacterium
TTAAACTCTTTTTTAAGTTTAAATAAACTGTGAATGTAAAATCCTTTCTTTCCATGAGATTTTAAAATGTCGTCACCTTTGCCCAATCGATATGCACCAGCTAATTGATGGTTTTGTTTATCCCACAAGAATAAATGCTGATAATAGAAATCATATTCATCCAAGTCAAGAGCCTTGTTGCTACCTTCACCAACTGCCCTAAAAGTAACTTCTCTTAAACGACCAATTTCATGAAGGAGGTTTGGGATTTGATTTGCCCCACATAAGTATAATTCAAACTCTGCTTGTTGCAATATGCGATAGCTTTCCAGTTTTTCAATTTCTTGAATTAAAACCAGAGAATCTTTGGCCAATGCAATCGGTTTAGCTGTTTTTAGTCGTTTTAGTTTTTCTTTAAAATAAGTGCTAACTTCTGATGATGAACCTAAACAATAGGTTTTTGCTCTTAAAAATCTTCCTAAATCTTGAGGCTTTACCCATTCTTCTTGTTCACTAACCTTAATTGGTCTGCCAATACGAACTTTCACCTTTGTGCCTTTTTTCTTTAGCATTTCTGAAGGCAAGGCAAGTGTTCGTAGATTCGGATGAACCATTCCCAGTAAATGAAACAATAGGCTATTGCTACCATTAAAGAATATGGGCACAACCGGCACTTTGGCTTTTTTGATGAGTTTGAGAATGGAAGTTTGCCATTGCTTATCTATAATATGACGTTGATGGCTTTGAAAGGAAGAAACTTCGCCTGCTGGAAAAATCCCAAGTCCACCGCCATTTTTTAACTGAATCAAAGCTTGCTTAGTTCCAACAAGGCTAGAAGAAGCCTCTTTTCGGTTTTCAAATGGATTTACAGAAAGAAAATAATCTTCTATGGGTTTGATTTCTTTTAATAGAAAATTAGCCATGACTTTAAAATCAGTACGCTTTTTACTAACAATGTAAAGCAGCAGCAGGCCATCAAGCGCTCCAAAAGGATGATTGGAAACGGTAATGAAGCTGCCTTCAGTAGGAATTTTGTTTAACTCTGTTTCATCTAACTCAAAGTGAAATCGCAATTCTTGAAATACGGCTTCAATAAATTCTAGGCCATTGTAGTGGGACGTTTTTGCATAAAGCGCATTCAATTTTTTAATACCACTAATACCCATTAAGACTTTAGTAGCCAATTTAAAACGTTCAAGATGAGTGGTTTTGCCAAAAGCTTCTTCCGTAATCAAATCCCCTTCCATAGTGGAGCAATTTTATTGACTTTATGTAAGTTGAGCGTTAAGAAATAATTAACGCTAATACACTTTATTTTTTGGAAACCTTAAGAGGAATTTTTTGTTATGAGATTGAAAAGCTGCTTAATTTCGATTACTAAAACTAAAACACATGAGCACAACAAAATTCAAAGGAGATACGATAAAACTTAGTGGAGATTTACCTCAGGTAGGAGCCACTGCGGAGGATTTTACATTTGTTAAGCAAGACTTATCAGAAGGGAGTTTAGCTGATTACGAAGGGAAAGTGAAAGTTATCATTGCCTTGCCTAGTTTAGATACGGGAATCTGTCAAGCTGAAGCAAGAGCTTTTAATGAAAAACTTGGAAAGAAAGAGGGTGTAGTTGGTTTAATTGTTTCTAAAGATTTGCCAATGGCCATGAAACGTTTTTGTACAACAGAAGGTATTGAAGACGTAATTCCTGCTTCAGATTTTAGATACAATGATTTTGCAACAGAATATCAAGCTGAAATGATTGAAGGTCCTTTGAAAGGCTTGTTAGCAAGAATTGTTTTTGTAGTAGACCAAAATAATGTAATTAAATACATAGAAGAGGTTGATGATGTAACCCATGAGCCAAATTATGATGAGGCCATGAAAGCGGTTGAATCATTGGTGTAAAAATAAAAAGGCTTCCATTAGGAAGCCTTTTTTTATGATATGTCAGTTTGTATCCAATTTGAAATGTCAGAGGCGTTGTTGTAAATCATATAATGTGTTCCGCCTTTAAAGGTCATCGCTTGGTGTATATTTTTTATCGGAAATACCAAGTCAGCCGTACCGTGAATATGAAGAAAAGGACAGTTTAATTCTTCTTCCATATTCCATTGAGCAATGGCTTTAATGCCCCAATTGATAAAATCCAAACTTGCCGCTTTTACCATCTTATGAAAGAGCTCATTTCCTGCGGCGTTGGCTTGGTCGTAAAAAGGCTTTAGCGTAATGCTTGCATCAATGGCAAACTTGGCAGCGTTTTTTGAGTTTGAAGGTAATTTTTCTAACCAAGCCATATAGCCGGGCATTTCTGATGTTCTTTTAACAGTACTGATTAAATAGAGCTTTTTAATTGGCCGAATTCTAGAAATTTCAACACTTACAATGCCACCTAAACTAACGCCGAGTAGACAAATATTAGGGTCGTCAGGAAGTTGCTCGGCAAAGCGTTTTGCATATTCTTGCATGCTCTCTCCTTCAACTGCTTCGATCCAATCTAAAAAATGGATGTCTGCGTTTGGAATGGCTAAACCTTCAAAAATTCGATGGTCTTGTCCTAAACCAGGAATACAGTAAATGCTCACTTTCATGCTTTCTCTATTTTCTCCTTTACTTCCATTTTTTCCTCTAAATT
>CAJXFJ010000379.1 GCA_913052515.1 uncultured Flavobacteriales bacterium
AATAGAGCAGCCGCTTTGTCAGACCGGAACAATTATGCAAATTCAGAAGTTAGTCTTCAAGAATCTAATCAACTTGTAGGAGAACAAAGAGGTGACTCTTCCGATAATGACGCCTTTATGACTGGAATGATTACTGTTTCCAGAAAAATTGTAAAGCGTAGAAGAAGTAGACCAAAATTCTAACAATCTTTCTAATCATTCATCGTTTATTGCTGCAAATGACGCATAATAAACTCGTAGTCCTATTTCCTTTAATATTTCTATCGCTATTTTCCTTTAGTCAGAAAACTACTGAATTTGGATTATTAGTAGGTAGAAGCTATTATTTAGGAGAAATTAACCCAACAACTCATGTAGGAAATGATGTTGGAAATTTGGCAATTGGCGCTGCATTCCGTTTTAACCTTAATAAACGCTACAGTTTAAAAGCAACCATTTTACAAACTACGCTAAAAGCCAAAGACGTAAATAATGAATTAGCTTTTAATCAAATGAGAAATGCTGAGTTTGAAAACGACTTAACGGAAGGCGCTGCAACCATAGAGTTCAATTTTTTACCTTATGAAACTGGCGATAAGGATTTCTTTTTTAGCCCTTATCTCTTTGTAGGATTTGCCATTTACTCGCACAGTCCCAAATTAAAAATTAACGAAGCTGAATATCCAAATGCTGAAGAAGGAGGCTCTACTCACCTATCATTTCCGTTTGGCACAGGAATAAAAGTTAGTTTGGCCAGAAAAGTAAGCCTTAGTTTTGAATGGGGTTTTAGAAAAACTTCTAATGACTATTTGGATGGTCTACCTAATCGAGAATTTGACATTTTTGAATTAAGCAAAAACTACGATAACGATTGGTATAGTGTAAATGCTTTCATGTTAACCTATAAATTATCAGATAAAGGTCCTTGTCCAGCATACAATTTTTAAAATAGCCCTAATTATCTGATATTTGCGCCCCTAATTTTGCCTATGTCGAACGATCAAAATAACGCCTTAACCATACCTGAGCATATTGCTATAATTATGGATGGCAATGGACGTTGGGCAAAAAAGCACGGAAAAGCTAGGGTTTTTGGTCATAAAAATGGCGTAAAATCAGTGAGAAGTGTTACGGAAGGTGCTGCCAAACTAGGGGTCAAATACCTTACTTTATATGCTTTCTCTACAGAAAATTGGAATAGGCCAAAAGCAGAAGTTACTGCGCTCATGCAATTGCTTGTTACTACCATTGCCAAAGAAACCAAAACACTAAATAAAAATAACATCCAACTTCAAGCCATTGGAGATTTAGAAAGTCTGCCGGGCAATTGCAATAAAGAGTTGCAAGAAGCCATAAAGTCAACTTCAAAAAATGACGGCATGACCTTAGTTCTTGCCTTAAGTTACAGCTCAAAATGGGAAATTTTAATGGCCTGCAAAGCCATGTTAAATGATGTTAAGCAAGGAGCTCTTGAAGTAGAAAGTATTAGTGAAACTACCTTCAAAAACTATCTTTGTACAAAAGACATTCCTGATCCAGATTTATTAATTAGAACCAGTGGCGAGCATCGAATAAGCAATTTTTTATTGTGGCAATTGGCCTATTCAGAACTATTCTTTACAGAAACACTTTGGCCAGATTTTCGAGAAGAAAACTTAATTGAAGCCATAGAAGACTTTAATCGAAGAGAAAGGCGTTTCGGTAAAACCAGTGAGCAACTAGCAAGTAAATAATCTATGTATAACTATTTTCGTTTAATTCTTGCCTTATTTGCTTTGGTTAGCTTTCACAGTTCAACTGCTCAAATTACCATCGACCCGGCTTTAGAGGTACTTGATTATACCTCCCCTAGAACCTATCAAATTGGAGGCCTAACCGTAAGTGGTACGAAAAACTTAGACCATTCCGCACTCAAAGCTATTTCTGGATTGCAAGAAGGAATGGAAATTCAGATTCCCGGCGATGCCATTTCAGATGCCATTAAGAAGCTTTGGGAACAACAACTTTTTACAAATATCTCAATACAAGCTACTGATGTAAAAGGTGATTTAATCTTCTTAAACATTAACGTTCAAGAAAGACCCCGACTTTCTAAATTTAAGTTTAAAGGTGTTAAGAAAGGAAAACAAGAATCGCTAAGAGAAGATATTCGTTTGATTCGTGGGAAGGTAATTACACCTAACCTACTTGATCAAACAGAGCGGAAAGTCAAAAGCTATTTTGTAGATAAAGGCTACTATAATGTTGAGGTTAATATTATCCAGGAAGAAGACACCAGTTTAAGTAATAGCTCAATTATCACGATTGATGTAAATAAAAAAAGAAGAATTAAAATTCAAGACATCAATATAGAAGGAAATGAAGTATTGAGTGACAAAAAAATTAGAAAAGCACTTAAAAACACAAAAAGGAAAAGATTTGTACGAATATTTAAGCCTTCAAAATTTATCCGATCTGATTACAAATCTGATTTAAAAAATGTGATTGCGAAATACAATGCAAAAGGATATCGTGATGCTCAAATTATATCTGATTCAGTCTATCAGGTCTCATCAAAAAGAGTGAGCATTGACATAAAACTAAAAGAAGGAGATCAATATTATTTTGGAGATATTAAATGGAT
>CAJXFJ010000380.1 GCA_913052515.1 uncultured Flavobacteriales bacterium
CGTATTTGTTGCCATTTGCATAGATGCGAGTAGCTTGTCCTTGTTTTTTGTCATTATTCCATTCGCCGACGTATTTACCTCCATTTACATAGGTGTAAGTTCCTTGACCTTGTTTTTTGTCATTATTCCATTCGCCGACGTACTTGTCGCCATTGCTATAAAACATGGTGCCCCATCCATGAACGTAGCCATCTTTAAATTCGCCAATATATTTTTGATCAGGAAATTGGGAATAAACGCCTTGCCCATCAAATACATTATTCTTCCATTCCCCGGCGTATGAGTCGCCATTTTCATAGGAGTGAGTAGTCCAACAACCATCCCAGGGCAGAGATGACGGGCATTGTGGTAATTGAGAGTTTTGGTTTATAGCTAGATTTTCGTCAAGCCAGTCACTAAAATTTAAACCTTCAATCTTTCCTTCTTTGTCCATCTTAGAGAAAGCAGGTACTAAAATGTTTGCAAACTCTCTTGTTTTGATTTGCTCATTGTATGGTTTTTGCAAATTTTTAAAGATAAATTCATTGTATGAATCTCTAATTAACGGAATACAATTTTCAACCACATAGTCGTAAACTTGTTGATCTGTAAATGACCCATAGGTAACATTATCTTGATAATTACTATCAGCTATTCTGCTATTAGCTATTCTTTTGTTTTCCGCTTCGAAAAAATCAACTATCTTATTGGTGGTTGCACTAGGATTAAAAGTCACCAGAGGCCCAAGAATACTGAAAAAAAAGTAGTCAGTAATTGCGATACTAAGGTTGCTTAGCCTTATATATTCCGCTTCATCAACATCAAGACCATCATAGAATTCTTCCTTTGTTTGACCTGAATCTTCAAATTGGCGCGGGGTAAGTCTTTCATTTAAATACGCACAAACTTTATAATCCTCATAGCTTGAATCATTGTACTTACCTTGAAAATGGTCCACCATGAAACTGACATTGAATCCACTTTTGCATAGTTCAGACCAGCGAAAATTAGTTATTGGATCATTGCATGTTAATAAGTCATCATCTGAATTATTTGCTTCAATATTTGAAGAAAGTGTTAGTAATAAAAACAACCAAAAAGAAAATAAAAATTTAGAAGTAAGGCTAATAGAGCTATTCGCTTTCAACATGAAACAGTTTATTGTAAAGCCTCCATCCGCTTTCAACTTTTATCAAAGACAAAGTATCTAAGAAAGTTATGCCTAAATATTTATCTTTGACTTTTACTGCTGCTGTGGTGCCTTCTATATCACATGAAAGAATCTCAAAAACGACATTTTCACCTTTTTCTTTTGGTGAAGGTTGTTGAGATGCTACGAAACCAGCAAAATCGTCTACTGACATTTCCATAAAATCTCCATGTAGGTATCCAACTACCTTTGCATTGTTATGAAATGCTTGTTTTACTTTATCAGGGTCAGATTCATCCATACTATCAACATAAAGTTGAATTACATTTTCAATTTGCTCTTTATCATTCATTTTTTCTCCTTTAGTGAATAGGCTGTAAATTATTTTAAAAACTTATGCTTTAAGAGCAGGCATCAACCTTAGATGACAGTTCTAGAAACCTATTTAATTGTTCAAAATCGCTCTTTTTTAGCTTAGTAAATCTTTGAGTATCTTCAGTACCAACTTTTATAATAAAGCTTTCTGCTTCAAAAACATTTTTGAAGACTTTGCTCATTAGAAGCTTATCGGCACTAACAGCAGACTGGTAATTATTGACAACCAATCTTTCAGAAAATGGTTCATTTTTGTCAAACCTGAACTGAGCGTTTACATAATCATCGCTCTCCCACATTCCGTTTGGCATTATTAAAAAAATGTAACTTTCACTCGTGCATTGAGCACCAAAAGCTCCTGCACCTGTGTCATCTGAAATCATCAATGTATATGCAACCTGATCAGTAAAGTCATCAACATCTTCTGAAAGCAGAATAGTTGCTGCATGGCTAAAAGTAGAAGCAAGTAATGTAATAACAAAAATAATAGTTTGGTAAATTTTATTCATTTTTTTATTTTGTCAGGAATCTTTTAAGTCTTCAAGTACGAAATATAGCTAAGTTCTATTCGACGGTAACGTAATAAGTGCGAGTAATGATTTCGCTTTTCATATTTTAGTGTTCATCAAATATATTTAGAGTTCATAAATCCAAACATGAACAATTGCTTCTTGCATTAACTCTAGTGGTGTTTCTTTGCATCTGCTTAAAACTGCGTAATATATGGATTCAAATGAGTTATCAATGCCTTTTGTGAAACCATATTCAACATTAAGGGCGCTCATATAACCACTAATCCAACCCACTCCTTGAAAGTCATCATAGGGACCGCTGGAATCTGCAATCAATTCACCGCAAGTCCTAGCACCAGAACCAAAGATATTAGATTCTGCCTCGGCTGTTGGTGTATATATATATAAAATTAGTACCGATGTGTATATTAATATTTTTTTCATATTTTCATTGTACACTAACGGATTAAATGTAAGGCCGCTTTCATGACCTTGAACACCTAGATAAAATTTTCATATTCTTATTCAATATGTTCATCAATTGTGGTTTCTATCTTTTCAATTGCATCTAAATTGCC
>CAJXFJ010000381.1 GCA_913052515.1 uncultured Flavobacteriales bacterium
CTGTGGCTCGTCATGAAAGCCAACACATTCCGTACATTTATCAGGAACAATGTAATAATAATCAAAACTAATTGGCTCTTGTTCGCTGTCTGCATCAATGTTGCTGCCATCCATTCTTTTTACATTTCCGCTTACTCCAGTTCCATCAGAAAATCTCCATTCTTCACCACCTTCATAAATTGCATTATTTGGACATTCCGGTTCACAAGCTCCGCAATTTATACACTCGTCTGTAATTATAATAGCCATTTGGGTTGTTTTAGTTTGTACTTTCGCTTTTCAAACCGAATGAAAACACATTTGTTCAGTTTGAACATACAAATTTAGGACATACAAAGTAGATTGTAGCATGCAAAAGGAGCAAATAATCTTAAATCTTGAAAAACTTGGAAAACTATTTTCAGCCATAGCAGAAAATGAAGGTAGTTTGCAGGATGAATCAATGAAGCCACATTTTGTTTCAGGGGTTGAATTGATTGATAGACTTCGTCATGAGAATTCTTGGTTCACCAGAACTTCAGTAGAGTTTGCTTTAAAGTCTTGGTCAAGCGCTTTGCAAAAAGTGAAGCTTGAAAAATGGCTTTCTAATTACAATTTAACTACTCCATCAAAAAAAGTAGGGGTTATCATGGCGGGAAATATCCCATTAGTCGGTCTGCATGATGCTATATCAGTTTTGGTGGCTGGTCATCAACTTCATGCTAAATTATCTTCAAAAGACAAAACCTTAATGGGGTTTGTTCTTCAAGTTTTAGCTTCTCAATCAGAAGCGTGGAAAAATCAAATTGTGGTAGGAGACAGGCTGAATGACATAGAAATGCTAATAGCAACAGGCTCGGATAACAGTGCGCGTTATTTTGAATACTACTTTAAAGACATCAAAAAGATTATTAGAAAGAATAGAACTTCTGTAGCCATTTTAAATGGAAACGAAAGTCAAGAAGAATTAGATGGTCTTGCAGATGATATATTCATTCATTTTGGATTGGGCTGTAGAAATATAACCAAAGTATACTTGCCTGAGAGTTACGATAAGGATTTGCTTTTTGGTGCCTTTTTCAAATACAAAGAATATGCTGAGCACAATGCCTACGCTAACAATTACGATTACAATAAGGCGGTTTATTTATTAAATAACATCGATTTAGTTGAGAATGGATTTTTGCTATTGAAGGAAGATCAAGGTATACATTCTCCTGTTGGAGTATTGTTTTATGAGTATTACACCGACTTGAAAGACTTAAAAAATCAGTTGGATCAGCACAAAGAAGAAATTCAAGCGAGAGTAGGGCATGATTTTGAAGTGCCTTTTGGCAAATCGCAATCTCCTCAACTTTGGGACTATGCTGACGGGGTAGATACCATGGAGTTCTTAACTAATTCCTAAGGGGTAAATTCATAACTTCCTAAATCAGGTAAGCCGTCTGTAGTTCTAGAGTTTCCTAATAAATCAATTGGTACTGTATTTCCAAAACTTAAGTTGCCTTGATTTCTGGCCACTGATGTTTCAAATAAGGTAAAATCACCATTGTTTGGGTCTTTGAATATGGAATTAGGCGGATTCTTTATAATGTTTTTGTACTTGCTTGTATCAGCTGTACCTTGTTGGCTTTTAATTATACAATTTTGTACATCGAAATTGATATTGCCATTGTTAATGATTTCCGTTTGAAATTCATTTTCTAGATTACCATAAATGATACTATTGTAGATATTAATGTTAGGAATACCAATTAATTGAGTTCCGGTAGCTGTGATAAAGGAATTTTGAGCAAAGAACAAAGGTGTTTCACGTTGAGCACTGCTGAAGTAATTGGAAAAAGTACAATGCGTAAAATCATAATTTCCTGCACCTCTTAAAGCTACATTGTATTGGCCGCAATCGGAAATGACTACGTTTTCTGCATCAATATTATATATGGAAGACAGTAAGCCAAATGATGAGCAATTGTCAATGATGGTATTATTTAAAGTTAGGTTTGACGGTAAATAGGGTGGGTCATTAAAAGGCAATACTTCGACTTGTAAGCCTATAAATGCGTTTTTAATAATAGCATAGTTAATCTCATTTTGTCCACCTTCATTAATCCAAATTCTATCCCATTGCCCGGGTCTATCTTCATAAGCCATTTCTAGTCGATCTCCACGAAATATGACAGGTTCATCAATAGTTCCATTTACCTTCAGTTCACCTCCTCGGTAAACCCAAAGTCCGCCATTATTGTGAAAGTAGATTTTGGTGTTTTTTTCAATCGTTAACCGGTCAAGTGAGTCGACAACCACATAGCCATATATTACTATTGGAAGTGAGTCTGTCCAAGTGACATTAACCGGGGGAACTTGATCACTGCAAGGGCCGGTTAGACATGTATAGTCAGGTAAATTTCTGCTAAAGGTGGTAGGTGTATAGTATATGGCATTTTGCCCCCAAGCAACCAAGTCTACATTTTGAACATTTCCATTGGTTATAAACTCAATGTAATCACTAATGACAAAAGGATTTTGTTGATTGTTAGGGTCAACGGTTGCTTCAACAAAAATGTAAAGGCTATCATTGGGAGCAATTTCAATATTCTTATGGCTATGTCCT
>CAJXFJ010000382.1 GCA_913052515.1 uncultured Flavobacteriales bacterium
GCCCCATTCGATCTTGAACTATTGAAGAATGAACGGGTTCGAATTGAAACCCTGCTTAAAAACCATGGCTATTATAAGTTTTCAAGAGAATATGTTGTTTTTGAAGCAGACACCTTTCATCAAAAAAAATCGGCAAATCTTCGACTTCTAATCAAAAACGTTTCTGATAAATACCAATTGACAGACTCTTTGATTGAGAAGAACCACGAAAAATATACTATTAGTGATGTATTGGTTAGAACCAATGCCGATTTAAGAGAAAACAATGCCAATCCCGATTCAACTCAATATGATTCTTTAAACTTTATCAATTATGGCAATTATGAATTTAAAGAATCTACACTAAATCGAAGAATTACCGTTAGACCGGGAAAACTGTATAAAGTTGAGAACCAAGAAAACACCTATTCTAACTTAAGTAGCCTCGGGACCTTTTCACTTGTAAGTATTCAGTACGATGAAAACTACAATACAAACGGCAATGACTTAATCGCTTACATTGATTTGAAGCCTTACAAGCAAAAGTCAATGACAATACAGACAGAAGGCACAAACAATGGTGGGAACTTAGGGGTAAATGGGAACCTGACCTTTCAAAATAAAAATACATTTAAAGGAGCTGAAGTCTTAAACATCCGATTTAGAGGTGGATTGGAAGTTCAACAGCTATTAACTGACGATGAAGAAGACCTTGATATCGGAGGCGGCTTCTTCCCTTTCAACACCTTTGAGTTCGGTCCTGAAGTGAGCTTAGAAATACCCAGATTTATTATCCCCTTTGTCAATTCCAATCGGTTTTCAATTAATGGCAATCCAAGAACTTCTTTTAATGCCTCTTATAATTATCAGGAACGTCCTGATTACATTCGAAAAGTATCCTCTCTTTATATTGCGTATTCGTGGAATGAAACTTCAACCAAAACGCACATCATTCAGCCGATTGACCTAAGCTACATTAAGCTAAACCCAAGTCCTGAATTTGCTAGCTTACTTGCCAATATTGACAATCCCTTTCTCCGAAATTCGTATACCGACAACCTTATTCTTGCATTGAAATACAGTTTTATCTTAAACAATCAATCCAAGAATAAAGACAAAAACTACATTTATTTTAGGGCTAATGCAGAATCAGCGGGAAATGCCATTTCAGCCGTTTTAGATGGTAATGGTTTATCGCAGAATGAAGATGGTTCATACAATTTGTTGGGCATTCGATATGCTCAGTATGTTAGAACTGATTTAGATTTTAGATTCTACCAAGATTTGTATCGAAAAACCAAAATGGTTTATCGTGTTGCCACAGGAATTGGAATTCCATACGGGAATAGTAAGGCCATGCCATTTGAAAAAAGTTTTTATGCCGGAGGAGCCAACAACATTAGAGCGTGGCGTGCAAGAGAGTTAGGACCGGGTGCACTTCCAGACTCTTCAAAAAGTGATGTAGACCAAATTGGGAATATGCAGCTGATTGGAAACTTTGAATATCGTTTCCCGCTATCTGAACTTTTCGAAGGAGCTCTTTTTCTGGATGCGGGAAACATCTGGAATGTTCAACAAGAAGATAGTAGAGAAAGTACCGAGTTTCAATTTGCTACCTTATGGAAAGGAACCGCTTTAGGCTTAGGAACGGGAATTCGCCTCAACTTTAGTTTTTTCATATTACGACTTGATGTGGCTACTCCTTTTAAAGACCCATCTGAAGAAGACCCTTATGAAATTAAAGGAAGGTGGAAGCAAACCAATTTGAATTTTGGAATTGGTTATCCCTTCTAATTTTGAAAAAATATAGGCGCTAAGAGAATTGCAGTTCGCCATCAAATTTTATTAGTTTTGCCCACGCTTTTATAATAGATAAAGAAGACATGTCAATATCAAAAATCGAAGCGCTACTAGGAGACCAAAGAGACCATCTTTTAGCGCATGAATGCAAGACCATTAATAAAGAAATGTTGCACCTACCCGGTGAAGACTTTGTAGATCGAATTTTTAAAGATAGCAACCGAAGCCCGCAAGTGCTAAGAAGCCTTCAAGACTTGTACAGTCATGGACGTTTAGGGGGTACAGGTTACGTTTCTATACTTCCTGTTGATCAAGGAATAGAACATTCAGCCGGTGCATCTTTTGCTCCAAATCCTATTTACTTTGACCCTGAAAACATTGTAAAACTTGCCATTGAAGGTGGTTGTAATGCAGTGGCTTCTACCTTCGGTGTTTTAGCTTCAGTGTCTAGAAAATATGCGCATAAAATTCCTTTCATTGTGAAATTAAATCACAATGAACTTTTAACCTACCCAAATACCTTTTCTCAAATTTCGTTTGGTTCGGTAGATGAAGCATGGAATTTAGGTGCTACAGCAGTTGGAGCTACCATTTACTTTGGTTCTGATGACAGCAATCGTCAAATTATTGAAGTTGCGGAAGCTTTTGAAAGAGCACATGAACTTGGAATGGCTACTATTTTATGGTGCTATTTGAGAAACAGTGATTTCAAAAAAGATGGTGTGGATTATCACACAGCAACTGACATTACCGCTCAAGCAAATCACTTGGGTGTTACCATTCAAGCAGATATCATTAAG
>CAJXFJ010000383.1 GCA_913052515.1 uncultured Flavobacteriales bacterium
AACAAAAGAACCATCAGTGAAAGCAGCAGCGTTTAAAGCAGCAAAATAATTATCACCGCTAGGTATTACACGTCCTAAATATTTCTTTACTAACTCCTCATGTTCAATGATTGCATCTGAAAATGAGCAAAAAATTATACCAAGTTTTGCTAGTTTGTCCTTAAAAGTTGTCACCAAGGATACGCTATCAAATACTACGTCAACAGCTACTCCTTCTAACTTTTTCTGTTCTTCTAAGGGTATTCCAAGCTTATTGTATGTATCTATAATCTCAGGATCAATATCATCTAGAGATTTTGGCATTTCCTTAGGTGCTGCAAAATAACTTATTCCGTTATAATCAATTGGTTCTATTTTAAGCTTAGCCCATGATGGCTCTTTCATTTTCTTCCATTTTTCATATGCTTTAAGTCTAAAATCTAGAAGCCATTTAGGTTCATTCTTCTTTTTTGATATAAAACGAAGCACATCTTCATTTATACCTTTTGGAATAATTTCTTGTTCGATTGGGGTTACAAAACCATATTTATACTCGCTGTTCTCGAGCATGTCTTTGGTTTCTTGATCATTATCAATTTTTAATTCTTCTACCATTTTCACTCTCCTAAAACTTAGGCTTTATTTCTAAAGTTATTAGTAGCTATATCTTCTACTGTAATATCATTTAGAAAATTTAATGTATGAAGTTGCAAGTGGTCCCAAACTGACCTTTGGCTACAAGAATTAAATAGTTCGCAAACTACATTCTTTTCCATGCAATCAATTAATTGCATATCACCTTCGATTGCTTCATAAACATCTTTTAGAGAGATATCATCGGTTGACTTCCTTAGGGAGTAACCGCCTTCTGGACCCGGGGATGAACTTAAAAGTCCTTTTTGGACCAGCTTCCTCATAATCTTAGCAAGATAGTTTTGAGGGATATGTTGCTTTTCTGATATATCTCGAATTGTAAAAACATTAGCTTTTTCTTTAGCTATATATGTTAAAGACCGAACCGCATAATCCAACGATTTACTTACTTGCATAATAACCTCTTCATATTCATAATACTAATATAACCTAAAAATCTAACTATTTCATTCAAAAACTGCTAGTTGACTTACAATGGCATTACAGTAATATATTAGCTTAATTTCAATTAATTAAGGAAAGATATGAACGACAAAGAATGGCTTTTATTAGATGCTAAAGATGCAGTTGTAGGTAGGTTGGCAACCAAAGTTGCTAATATTTTAATTGGAAAAAATAAACCTAATTTTACTCCTGGTTGTGATAATGGTGACTTTGTAATTGTGGTTAATTCAAACGAAGTTAAATTCACAGGCAATAAATTAGAGCATAAATTTTATTATAGGAATACCGGATACCCAGGTGGACTTAGAAGCACTAAGGCCGGGGACTTAATGGACAAAGATTCAACAGAAGTTTTAAGAAAGGCTGTAAAGGGAATGTTGCCAAAAAATAAATGGCAAAGCATATTTATGAAAAGATTAAAAATTTATAAAGATATGTCTCATCCACATAAAGGTCAGAATCCAAAAGTTATAGAGGTTTAAATTGGACAAATATTACGCCACAGGAAGAAGAAAAAAATCAATTGCAAAAGTTTGGCTTACAAAAGGTGAAGGCCAAATTCAAGTTAATAAACGAGACATCAAAGAATACTTTCCAAGAGATTCATGGGTAAAAAATGCTACAGAAGCTCTAGACATAACTGAAACTAATAATGACTTTAATTTTAATATATCTGTACTAGGTGGTGGGCTAACTGGTCAATCAGGTGCAATTAGATTAGGGATTTCAAGAGCATTACTTTTATATAATGAATCTTTCCGGTCAAAATTAAAGCCTAAAGGTCTCTTAACAAGAGACTCAAGAATGGTCGAAAGTAAAAAGTATGGAAAGAGAAAAGCTAGAAGAGGTCAACAATTCTCTAAAAGATAACAATCTAATGAAAAAGAAATTCAAGGTTTCAAACCCCAAAGGAAAACTAGGTGTTTTAATACCTGGAATTGGTGGTGCTGTTAGTACAACTTTTATAGCAGGGATTGAAGCTCATAAAAAAGGAAATGGGAAACTTTTTGGTTCTCTTTCACAGATGGGCACGATTCGAATTGGAAAAAGAACTGAGAAGAAAACACCACTCATAAAAGATCTGCTAAAACTTACAGAAGTTGGAGATTTAGAATTCTATGGCTGGGATGTATATCCTGAAAATTGTTACAAAGCTACTATAAAAGCTGGTGTTTTAGATAAAACCTTAATAGATAGTGTAAAAGATGAGCTTCTCGCGATAAAGCCCGAGAAAGCAGTTTTTAATAAAAAATTTGCCGAGAATCTATCTGGAAAAAATATAAAAAAAGAAAAAAATTATTACAAGCTAGCTCTTGAACTTATAGATGATATTAAAACTTTTAAAAAAAATAAAAATATTGATAGACTAGTAATGATTTGGTGCGGCAGTACAGAAATTTTTTTTAAGGAAGGTAAGGTTCATCAAACCATAAAAAGCTTTGAAGAAGCTCTTAAAAAGAATCACAAAGATATATCACCAAGCATGA
>CAJXFJ010000384.1 GCA_913052515.1 uncultured Flavobacteriales bacterium
GACCTCAAAAGTGGAAAAACAACTAAGGTAAGATCGCCTTCAAAATCTTTTCGTGTTGCCTGTAATTGAATTAGATTTTCATCTAATTCAATTGAATATCTTTGTTTAAAAGCAGTTTTTACTGCCTCTACTAATTGTATTTCTAATTTATTCATGTTCTAACTGCTTTTCTATTGAAACAGCGGTTTCGTTTAAAATTTCAAAAGCGGTTTCCGCCATAGCGTTGGCCTTATTATCAAGGGTTGGATTTACTTCAACCATTTCAAAACAGCTTACTTTATTACTTTCCAACAAAGTTTTAATAATGGTCAAGGCTTCATCTGGCATAAAGCCGTTTGGCACTGGTGTACCTGTTCCTTTCGAAACCTTTTCACTATCCATACTATCCACATCAAAAGAAATGTAAAGCATATCACAATCTTTCAATTGATTTAGAGCTTCTTCAACCGCTTGCTTCATTCCTTTTTTTCGACATTCAGCTACCGTATAATTTTTAATACCTTTCTTTTTCATCAAAGAATCTTCTGGGCTTTCTGTATCTCGTACACCAAAAAATATCAAATCTTCCGCTTCAATTTTAGGGCTCAGTCCACCTAGCTCTTTCATGGCATTCCAATGCTTCAAAGCTTCTTCCGAAGGTTCTTTCACCTTATTGGCAACATTGTCTTCATTTAAGGCTGTAGCTAAAGGCATTCCATGTACATTACCAGTTGGCGAAGTATATGGAGAGTGTAAATCACCATGAGCGTCAATCCAAATAACTCCTAAGCGTTTGTTTGGGTAAGCCATTTTTATACCCGCTATGGTTCCACCTGCTGAAGCATGGTCAGCTGCCAAAACAATAGGGAAGTTTTCTTCTTTTAAAACTCCTTGTACAGCATTCGCTACATTTTCATACACCTCTCTAATTCCTTCTATTCGTATTGCTGTCGGTGTTTTTACAGATTGAAACAAAAGCTCATTTCTATCTTTCACCTTTAAAGAGCTATACCGATTAAAAAAATCACTTTTTTGATTCAAAGAAGCAACTTTTAAGGCGTCAATTCCTAAGCTTGCTCCACGAGTTCCGGCTCCAATTTCCGACCTATTTTCTATTACTTTTATTTGTTTCATCTTATTCTTAGTTCTTTATTCAAAGAGTTTGCAAAATTAATTATATAATAGCACGAATGCAGACAATTATTAGCTCCTAAGAGCTAGTCTTCCTCAAATAATTTTATAGAATTCGTCTAAAAAAAAACACAATTCATCATATTAATTGTTTGATTTATCGCATCTAAGAAATTACTTTATATATTTGTTGATTGCAAATTAACAAGTGTATTCGATATGCACTTTATTTCTATGAAACTAACCAACTTTACTGTACTACTATTTATTGGATTAATTTCCTTTTGTAGCATTTTAACATCATGCAATGAATTAGGTATTGGCAAATTAAGCGAGGGCTCAATTGAATATCGAATTGAATACCCTGAAATACCTGAAGATAACTACCTATTGGATTTGTTGCCTGCTGAAATGGTAACTATCTTTAAATCTGATGCTCACCGAAGTGATATAACGGCAGGAATGGGGCTTTTTAAAACAAGTATCATTTGTAATGAAGAAAATGAAAATGTACTTCATGTCCTTAAAGTGCTTAACAAAAAGTATTATAGTGAATTAGATGAAAAATCCTTTTTTGAAATAAACCCATCGTTTAAGAACATAAAGTTTGAAGAAACAGGAAATACGAAAATGATTGCTGGCTATAATTGCAAAGAGCTCTTAGTAAAAATGAATCTTGAAAGAGATCACTCCTTCCATTGGTATTATACCGATGAAATTAAAATGAATCACCCAAAAGATTATTCTCCTTTTGGAGAAATTGATGGAGTACTATTAGAATATGAATTGATTAATTATGATACCTATATGAGGTTCATTGCTGAATCAGTTTATCGAGAAGAGATTGAAGATTCAAAGTTTTTA
Organism: uncultured Flavobacteriales bacterium; assembly: GCA_913052515.1. Next base: position 1,975 of record CAJXFJ010000384.1, read on the forward strand.
ATTGGTGAGGAATATGAAAAATTATCACCATCAGACTTAAATCAAGAAATTGAATCAATTTTCTCAAAAGTAAAGTAGAATTTGGCATTAGCTTTGCTAACTTTCCCTGAAATTTTAAACTAAAAACAATGAGAATAACCGTATTACTAATTAGCTTCCTTTTTTGCTTGACAGCAATTGCTCAAGATGAATTCAGTGGTGAAGTCACTTATGAAATAAGTTATGAGGATTTAGATGATCAAATCAAAGCCATGGAATCGATGTTGCCTAAATCGATGACTGTAGAAATGAGAGATGGTATGTCAAAAACGATTCAACCGAATGCAATGGGTGGAGAAACTATTGTTATTGTAAATAACGAAAATGGAGAAACATTAACCTTATTGAATATTATGGGTAATAAAATGGCCATCAAATCAAATGCGAATGACAAAGAAGATGAGGAAGGAAATGTAGAAGTAGAATATACTGAAGAAACCAAAGAGATTGCAGGTTATGAGTGCAAAAAAGCGATTGCTTCAACGGAAGATGGAACTGAAGTTATTATCTACTA
>CAJXFJ010000385.1 GCA_913052515.1 uncultured Flavobacteriales bacterium
CCGCTTTCGGCAAGTATTACGGATTTGAGCATATTCTAGAAAGTGCGAATCCAATTGAAAGATTTCGAGCACAAATTCCACTGCACAAATACGAAGACATTGCCCCATGGTGGGAGCAACAACAAAAGTTTCCGGACATTACGTGGCCAGCTAAGCCTAGTTATTTTGCGCTAAGCAGCGGAACAACAGGAAACAGCTCTAAACGAATTCCAGTAACGGAAGATTTATCACAAAGCATGCGTCAAGTTGGTGTTTCACTTGTAAAAGAACTACCCAATTTTAATTTGCCAGAGCCTGTTTTTGAAAGCAATATTTTGATGCTAAGTAGCTCGGCGAATTTAAAAGAACATGAAAATGGTCACTTAGAGGGTGAGATCAGCGGCATTAACGTGCATAAATTCCCAGACTGGTATGATTTGTTTTATCAGCCAGGTAAAGAGATTGCAGCCATTGATAATTGGGACGAAAGAGTAGCAAAAATTGCAGAGGAAGCCCCCAACTGGGACATTGGCGCTATTGCAGGAATTCCTTCTTGGGTTTTGTTGATGTTGCAAGAAATCATGAAAAAGCATGAGCTTGAATACATTCAAGACATATGGCCAAACTTTTCGGTTTATGCCAGTGGCGGTGTTGCCTTTGAAACTTATCGAGAAGATTTTGAAAAACTATCGAACAAGCCTTTACTGATTATTGACACCTATTTGGCCTCTGAGGGTTTTTTCTCTTATACAGCAAAGCCAGACACCATGAATATGCGTTTGGCGCTTTCTCATGGCTATTTCTATGAGTTTATTCCATTTAATGAAAAAGGAGTAGATGACTATGGAGAAGTGAAGGAAGATGCACAAATTTTAAGCATTGATGAAGTTGAGCTTGACCAAGAATATGTTTTGGTTATTTCTTCTTGTGCTGGGGCTTGGCGATACATGATTGGTGATACAATTAAATTCACTTCTTTAAACCCACATGAGATTAAAATCAGTGGTAGAACCAAGTTTTTCTTAAATGTAGTTGGCTCTCAATTGTCTGAAGAAAAAATGAATGAAGCCATTGTTCAATTAGCCGATAAACATTCCATTAGTATTAATGAATTTATGGTTGGAGCTATTAAGAATGAAAAAGATGAACACATTCACCAATGGGTTGTCGTTTCTAATGATGAAGCTGACAATCAAAAATTGACCACTGATTTAGATGAAATTCTTAAGTCCAAAAACAAAAACTACGGAGTAGCTAGAAGTAAAGCTTTAAAAGAGATTCGCTTAAAAAAGATTTCTAAAGAAACTTATAAGGACTTTTTAGAATCTACAAAAAAGGCAGGCGGACAAACCAAAACGCCCAAAGTGATGAAAGCAGAAAAAATGACTCAGTTATTGAATTTTATCGCCTAAAGATTAAAATAAGGTTCTAACAACTCTTTATCTTCAGAACAAACAATCACATCTTCTTCGGGCATGTAGTATTTCATAATCTTAGACTTATATGATTCGCTAATGCTTTCATGACCTAAAATGAATTTCTTTGTAGCTAAAATCTCTTCGTGAAAACCATTAGCAATAGCGATGTAATCCGCATCATGCTCCACCACTTTTTTAAACTTTTCTGAGAAATAATACTTCAAACCATACACAATCATTTTAAAATTGCTGTGCTGTTGGTAATCCATAATGTGCCCTAATTCGTGAGCAAACCAACCAGTTAAAACATCTTCTGAAAGCGTATTTAATTTTAACTTCTTTTGATCTCTTACGTGGTATCCTATATTTATTCGATACCGCTTAATTCCACTAAAAAGTGAACGTAAAGTAATAATGGGTTGCGCTTGCATGGTTGAACCTTCAATCGGTTTTTGCACCAATGTAATTTCATATTCATGCAAAGGCTTGTATTGGTGCCACACTTTTTCAAAACTGTTTCTAATTACTGAATCTTCAACATTTTTAAAGTGTACACTCATTTCAAAAGGGCTTTGGTTTGGGTTCTCTACATTCGATTTATAGATGAGCTCACCCTCCATTAAGTTATGATCAGCGAAATAAATTCCTGAGCAAACAAGCAATAAGAGTATTGCTAAAAGGTATTTGGTTTTGGAATGTTGTAAAAAACTTGAACTCATACATATATACCTACGCATGAACCCCACCAATTGTTTTTTAAACTAGCCTCTTTCTCGAACCATATCTTCCAAACACTCAATCCATATGGGGTGATCGTTTAGGCTTTCAACAAGCTGTACTTTTTCGCCACCATTCTCTTCAAAAATCTCTTGGTATTCAATTCCAATTTCAACGGTTGTTTCCAAGCAATCGGCAATAAATGCCGGGCTAAACGCTAATATTCGCTTATCTCCTTTTTTCGCTCGTTCTTCCACAATCTCATCAGAAAATGGCTCTAACCACTTTTTATCTAAACGAGATTGGAAAGCAACGGTATACTTTTCTTTTGGAATGTTAAGTTTTTCGGCTAATAAACGAGTGGTGGCATAACAAGTTGCTTTATA
>CAJXFJ010000386.1 GCA_913052515.1 uncultured Flavobacteriales bacterium
GATTGGTTCAACAATTTAATTTGAAAGGAAAGCTTAATACATTAGAGCTAGACGCACTACAAAAAGGAATTTACTTCCTTAAAATTGAAGGGTTTAAACAACCCAAGAAGTTAATCATCTATTAATTTAAAAAGGCCGCTTAAAGCGGCCTTTTTCTTGATAATTGAATCACTATTTTTGCAAAACGCATGAAGGATAAATTGTCAAGCAAAATTTCAAAAGATAGACTTCCTATCATGGAAGCGTTTTACACCCTACAAGGAGAAGGCTTTCACCAAGGAAGAGCCGCCTACTTTATTCGATTAGGAGGTTGTGACGTAGGTTGCCATTGGTGTGATGTTAAAGAAAGCTGGAATGCTGACTTGCATCCACTAACCGCAGTATCAAACCTAGTGATTCAAGCAAAAAATAGTGAATGTAATTTTGTAGTTATTACAGGTGGAGAACCAGTCATGTACGATCTATCTCAATTAACTCAAGAGCTTCATAAGGAAGGAATTGAATTGGCCATAGAAACTTCAGGTGCTTATCCTTTAAGCGGTCAATGGCATTGGATTTGCTTATCTCCAAAAAAAAACAAACCTCCATTGGAAGAATATTATTCCAAAGCAAATGAGTTAAAAGTGATTATTTATAATAAGAATGACTTCAAATGGGCAGAAGAACATGCTGCTAAAGTCAATTCAAATTGTAAACTTTACTTGCAAGTTGAATGGAGCAAACGCAATAAACTCAACGAAGAATTAATTGCATATATTAAAAACAACCCTAAATGGAGAATAAGCACCCAAAGTCACAAGTATTTAGACATTCCATAAAGTACCTTCTATTAAGTTTTACTTTTTCATTGTTCTTTTCTTGTGCGGTTCAAGGTCAAGAAGCAAGTAGCTCAGATAAAAAAGCCTTAAAAGCATTTGAAAAAGCCCGGGAATATTATGCCAACCACAATTACCCTTTAGCTAAAGAAGAACTAAATACTGCTCTTGAAAGAGATCCTTCATTTGTTGAAGCGTTAACCTTAAGGGCATATATTGCGATGGACGAAGCAGACTTTACACTTGCTAAAACAAGCTTAACAAAAGCAGTAGAAACAAATTCTTCTTTAATTCCTAATAACCTTTATTTTCTCGGAGAAATAGAACTAAAAATGGGAGAATATGAAAATGCCAAGTCTCGATTTGAACAATTTATTCAACAAGAATCTATTCAAGAAAACCAATATAGTAGAGCGAAAGAATCTTTAATGAGAATTGACTTCGCACTTCAAGCAAAGCAAAGTCCCGTTCCATTTGACCCTATAAACCTTGGCCCTGAAGTTAATAGTGAGTTTTCTGAATATTTCCCATGTTTAACCGTTGATGGGAAGACTTTGCTTTACACGAGGAGATTACCTGAGCCAAACACACCCGCAGGTTTCAATGAAGACTTTTATGTTTCAAGTTATTCAAATGGAAACTGGTCCACTTCCAAAAACATGGGAAACCCGATAAATACAAAACTAAATGAAGGTGCACCTTCATTATCGGCAGATGGACAACTTCTTATTTTTACGGCTTGTGAACTATATGGAGATTATGGTGGAGACCGCAAAGGATTTGGAAGTTGTGATTTATTTTACACAAGCAAGAAAGGAAATAGTTGGTCGGTGCCTTATAATTTAGGGCAAACCATAAACAGCAGACATTGGGAAACACAACCTTCTTTTTCAGCAGATGGAAAAACCCTTTATTTTGTTCGTGGAATTAGAGACCGAAGTGGTAATCGAACAGGCGATATTTATTTTTCTGTTCTAAATGAAGAAAACTACTGGTCAAAACCAGAGAAACTAAATGCACATATTAATACTACTGGAAATGAAGAGTCTGTATTTATTCATCCCGATGGAAAAACCCTTTATTTTTCCTCTGATGGACATTTAGGTATGGGTGGCTTAGATATTTTTGTTGCTCGTAAAGATTCAAATGGGGAATGGGGAAAAGCTGTTAATTTGGGATATCCAATCAACAGCTATAAAAATGAGAATAGTTTATTGATTTCAGCTGATGGACAAAAAGCTTACTTTGCCTCAGATCGTGAAAATGGATTTGGTGGGCTTGACCTCTATTCATTTGAATTGCCTGATGCCTTTAAACCCGAAGCAGTAACCTATTTTGCCGGTAAAATATTTGACCGTAAAACTAACAATCCAATTTCTGCCAAGTTTGAGTTAATCGATTTAGAAAGCGGCGAACTAATCGTCGAATCTTATTCAGACCCAATTAACGGCTCTTTTTTGGTTAGTTTACCAAGTGGCAAAGAGTATGCTTTAAATGCATCCAAATCAGGCTACTTATTCTATTCAGAGAACTTTGACTTAAAAGAAACACAGCTAGGTGAACCATTTGAAAAAAATGTCCCATTAAATCCAATTCAACTCGGTGAAAAAATAATTTTGAAGAATATTTTCTTCGAAACGGCTAAGTACAGTTTAAGAAATCAATCAAAGGTTGA
>CAJXFJ010000387.1 GCA_913052515.1 uncultured Flavobacteriales bacterium
AAGAATTAGATCTTTCTTTAATACTTTTGAAGGTGGAATCCGTATTAATTGGAGTAAGAAATATGATGCTGTTGTTAAAGAGCTGATGATCGATATAGATGAAACTGATTTGATTAAAATAAAAAATGAAATTGCTTTAGAATGGTTTGATCTTAATACTTTAAGGAGGCCTACTCCTGAACAACTAGAATTTATAATTGATACTAATCATTCAATAAGGCTTAAAGCCAGAGCTGGAACTGGTAAAACAGAAACAATTGCTAATAAAATTAATTTCCTTGTTCATTTCTGTGGTTATAACCCATCAACTATTTTGGCTCTTAGTTTTAATAGAGATGCTAGCAATGAGCTTGAAAAAAGAGTTTTAAGGATTGATAGAAAGATAAAATCTCTGAATCAAAACTCTATATATTCCATTCTTAATTTTGATAGGTTAGCTTATAATCTAGTAAATCTTCGAGACAAAGATATAGTAAAAGACGATTTTATAAAGATAATTGGCGAAATAACAAAAGATATTTTATTAGGAAATGATGGGTATTCTCTTAATCTTAAAAGATTTCTCTTGAATTCATTTAGGTCTGATTGGGAAAGTTGGTTGAATTACTCAAGAAAATATACAAAATCTGAGTTAAAGAACTTTAGGAGGGAAATAGTAGGAATACAGACAATAGATCGCATTTTTGTTAAATCACTTGGGGAGAAGCGAATTGGCGACTTTTTATTTGAGCATGGTATTGAATATGCGTACGAGAAAAGTACACCTCTTAATCAAAAAAGAGATTTCTCACCAGATTTTTTCCTTCCAGAATTTAATTTGATTATTGAATTTTTTGGTCTAGAAGGTGATGAGCATTATGATCAGATAACTTCTTCAAAAATACATAATCTTAAAGAACAAAAAAAGTATAAACTTATTGAAATATATCCTGAAGATTTCCAGGCATTTGGCCAAGATTTTCTATTAAATAGAGATCTTGATTATGACTTTTTAAAACAAAAGATATCAGAGAATGTTGAAGGATTTGAAACTACGAATTTTAAGAAACTTGATGATGATCAATTGATAAATAAATTAGAAAGGGATTTTGATTCTTTCTTTGTTCGATTATACGCAGGAACTATTAATAGGCTCGGACAGAAGATTGAAAATCATGAGAACCTTTTAGAGTTTGTTAATAACTACTTTCCAATCTCATCCTCTGAAAAAGAGTTCCTTGAACTCGTTCCTTATTTATATAAAAGATATCATTCATATTTAGATAAGAATAAACTTATAGATTATTCTATAGTGAAGTGGTTGTGTGTTAAGAAAATATCAAATGGCAGACTTTCCTTTGATTATACTAGTGATATAACAAAGGAGAGAATTCAAGTATTTATAGATAATATAAAGTTTATTTTTATAGATGAGTTTCAGGACTTTAGCTTTTTATTTGAAAAGATGTTAGCTGAGATTATTGATAAATCTGATAAGGCTTTTGTTAATGCTGTTGGAGATGACTGGCAAATGATAAATAGATTTATGGGTTCTGAAAAGTCTATTTTTGATAATTTCTTGCAAAACTATAATAATTCAAGAGAATTAGATTTAACGGTTAATTTTAGAAGCTCCAAAGTGATTGTTGATTTCTGCAATCAGTTAATGGAAGGTAGAGGTGTGCCAAGTAAAACAAGCAAAAAGAATATTAACCTTTTTGGAAAAATATTGTCTGCTCCATTGAACAAGCTGTATTCAGAAGATGAATTGAATGACTTTGAGAGGATTAACCTCAATTGTTGTAGATTGTCTTCGTCTTTATCTAGGATAATTAATTACTCATTAAATCAAAACCTTATCGTCTTTGATAAGAGATTTATAAAAGAAGAAGATCAACGTCATCCTTTTGCACTGATTTTATCAAGACATAATCCAGATCCAAATAAAAAAAAGAAATCAAATAATCCATTAAAACTCAGAGTTAACCCCTCAGATCTACCATTTATAGAGAGGAAAAATACCTTTGGTGTAAAACTCCTTCTCGAAATACTGATGCATAAGCACTCTGAAAGACTTTTTGAGGATTCAATACAGATCAAATCAGCTCATAGTTCAAAGGGAGAGCAGTCAAAGGTTGTTGTTATTAGAGAGCCAGCTAAATTCCCTTTAATTCACCCTACCTCGCAATATTTCAGAATTTTTGGAGAAGATCTAGACACTGTCTTAGAAGATGAGCGCAGGCTTTTATATGTAGCCTGTTCAAGAGCCGAGCAGCTATTAGTATTTTTACCAAATTCTGAAGAGAAGATATCTGAACTTATATTGACTAAAGATAAAATTGAATTACTCAATTGGAGAGATGCTAGACCTAGCTATATAGCACCATTAAATCGTTATAAAATAGAAATAATATTTCCTTCTGGTAACGCAAAGTTCTCTTCGGCAAGGGAATATCTAAAAAGATTAAATTGCAATTGGAAAAAAGAAGAAGGAATGTGGGTGAAATA
>CAJXFJ010000388.1 GCA_913052515.1 uncultured Flavobacteriales bacterium
AAAAACTCTTTGAAGATAAAAAAAATCCTGGGTACTTTCATTTATCTCCAGTTAATGGAGCGATTTCAGAAATAAACAGAGGCGATAGAAGGTCTTTTCTATCAATGGTTATAGAAAAGAGTAATGACGATGATTCTTTTGAAGTTGATACAACATTTGATAAAACTAACGAACAAGTTCTCAATTTTCTTATAAATTTTGGCTTACTTGGTCTATTTCGAACTAGACCTTTTTCTAAAATTCCCTTAGTTGGTTCCTTGCCTAATAAAATTTTTATTTCGCTAATAGATTCAAACCCTTTGTCATTTGACCCATCAATAGTTCTTAAAGACAATCTTAAAGCTTTTAATAAAGCTTTAGAAATTATTTCTCATCTTCCAAAAGAGGCTGTTCATGTAGGTATCCCTGAAAATAATACTTTAGATTTTTATAAATCTGAAAACATCAATTACCATACTTTTACAGGCCTACATCCTATAGGCCTTGTAGGAACACAAATTCATCAAATCTCTCCTGCTTCATTAGTCAATCAAATTTGGACAATCGGATATCAAGAATTAATAAAAATTGGAAAAACTCTTCTAACAGGCTACCAATCAAATGAAAAATACATATCTATTTCAGGTCCTCAAGTATTCAATCCAGAAATCTTGTTAACAGATTTTGGTGCTTGTGTTAGAGAACTTACAGCCGGAAGATTGGTAGAGGAAGATAATCGATTGATTTCAGGTTCTGTTTTGTGTGGTCATATATGTGAAGGACCATTGTCCTATTTATCAAGTTTTTCTAATCAGCTCACTGTCATAAGAGAAGTTAATCAAGATGATCGCGAATTTTTAAATTGGTTAAGGCCTGAAATAAAGAAACATTCCTCATTGAGAATGTTTTTTACATCAGCTTTAAAAAATTATAAATACAATCTCACTTCAGCTTTAAATGGAGGTTTTAGAGCAATAGTTCCTGTAGGAATTTATGAAGATATTTTTCCAATGAATTTAATGATCACTCAACTTCTTAAAGCAATAGTTACTGAAGATACGGAATTGGCTCAAAGCCTAGGTGTTTTGGAATTAGATGAAGAAGATTTATCTCTATGCACTTATAGTTGTCCAAGTAAATATGATTACGGATTAATCCTGAGAAATATTTTAGAAAAAATAGAGAAGGATGGATAAAAGCATAATATAGAAGAATATCTTCTAAAAACTAAATTGTCTCACTGAAATCATTAAAATTGCGCCTATATCTTAGAGATGAAAGATCCGTTAAGAAATTTTCTTGATAAAATCAAACCTTCTTTTCAAGGAAAAGGAGGTCTTTCCTATTACTTTCCAATATTTGATGTTATTGAAAATCTTTTTTATTCGTCTGATAAAAGAACCAAAGGTTTAACTCATGTTAGAGATGGTTCAGACATCCAGAGAATTATGGTTGTGGTATGGCTTGCAACCTTTCCAACAATGTTTGCAGGAATGTACAACCTTGGATATCAATCCCTTAATGCAATAGAACAATTAACTTTAGCAAATGCTGCTTTCGAGAAAGATTGGCATTGGCCATTAATAACATTCTTTACCTCACTTAATCCAAATAGCTTTATAGATTGTTTGGTATACGGAGCCATCTATTTTATACCTATATATGTCGTAGTATTTGCAGTTGGAATAGGTTGTGAATTAATTTTTGCCCTTATAAGAAGACATGAAGTTAGTGAGGGTGCTTTTGTTACAACAGTATTATTTGCCTTATCTTGCCCGCCTAACGCACCTTTGTGGCAGTGTGCTTTGGGTATTGCAGTAGGATTGGTAATAGGTAAAGAAATTTTTGGCGGCACCGGAAAGAATTTTTTAAATCCAGCGCTGACGGGTAGGGCATTTTTATATTTTGCTTATCCAGCTTCTTGGTCAGGAGATATGTCTTGGGTTGCAGTTGATGGTTACACAGCAGCAACTATTTTAGGAACAGCAGCTCAAGATGGTTATCAAAGTCTTGCTTACACATGGAACAATGCTTTTCTTGGTTTTATTCCAGGTTCCATTGGAGAAACTTCTACTTTAGCTATATTAATTGGCTTAGCTATTCTTCTATATACAAAGGTTGCTTCATGGAGAATAGTTCTTGGTGTAACTATAGGTACAATCTTTACAAGTTACTTATTCAACCTTGTTGGCAGTGAAACCAATCCTATGTTTTCTATGCCTTTTTGGTGGCATATGGTAATTGGAGGATATGCTTTTGGTTTGGTGTTCATGGCAACTGAACCAGTCTCTGGATCGCACACTAATGTCGGTAGATGGATTTATGGAATCATTATCGGAATAATGGTAATTTTAATTCGAGTCTTAAATCCTGCTTTTCCTGAAGGCATGATGCTTGCAATTTTATTTGGAAACTTAGTAGCCCCTTTGATTGATCACTTTGTAGTTAAAAATAATATTAAAAAAAGATTAGCTCTTCAAAATGCCTAAGATTAATAAAGATA
>CAJXFJ010000389.1 GCA_913052515.1 uncultured Flavobacteriales bacterium
ATTTATGTATTAACTGAAAGCTTATCTAAAGGGGCTAGAAATGGTTTGTGGATTGCATTTGGATTAAACAGTGGGGTAGTAGTACATACTTTATTAGCTGCAAGTGGATTGAGTTTAATTCTTAAAGAGTCTGAACTAGCTTTTCAATTGCTTAGCTATTTAGGAGCTGCTTATCTGTTTTACTTAGCATTTCAAGCAGCCAAAGAAAAAATTGAAGTGGATTTGAAGAGTTCGAATTCAACTACATCCGATTCTTCTTTATATCTATATCGAAAAGGGGTTTTAATGAATTTATTAAACCCCAAAGTGTCGCTTTTCTTTATTGCATTCTTACCGCAATTTATAAACCAATCTACTGAATCTTTAATACTGCAAGCTTTGCTTTTAGGCTTGACTTTCTTAGTGATTGGTTTTATAACTTTTGGGAGCATTGCAATTGGGACTTCTCAATTGAGAAGAATCTTTTTAAATCAGAAGTTTTTAAAGGGAATGAAATGGTTAAAAGTTATCGTACTTATTGTTTTAGCGATATTTCTACTAGTGCCTTAAAAATCATTCAAATTAAAGCCCAGTTTAAATCCAATCGATTCAAATTGATGGTCTTTAAAGCTTGTATATATTCCTGCCTCCATGAAAAGTAAAATTCGATTAAGTGAGTATCCTAATTCATAATAAGGAATTTTCTTTTCAGTGATTAAGTAGTTGAATTCTACCTTTTCTTCAAGTTCAGTTTTATTAAAAGGTGGTAAATGTTTAAGTAGTAAGAAGTTATTTTCCACCGAAAGGTGAGCACTAAAATAAGAATCGTTGCTATTAAAGGCTGTATAGTCCAATAGTTTAAACGCATTTACAGAATTATCTAACATTAAATATGCAGGGCGATTTGAAAAAGATTGATAATCCGCAAAATAGACTTGGTCGTTATTTAAAAAGGTACCTGCTGTCAACTTATAATTAATTCGATTAATTAAACGATAAGAAAAGCTTTGAGCGATTGAAAAGGTAACTTGATCAAAATCTGATTGGCTATTCCATAAATCAGAAATACCTTTTTCGTAGTTCAGCGTAAAGGTGGGATATTTTGAACTTAACATTCTTTTTTGGTAATTGTCTATTCGGTAGTATTGTCTTGGAGTATAGGCCAATTCAATTGAGCCAATCGTTGCAATATTGTCTCCTGCCAATTCCGTTTGTGAAATAATATCTTCATGATTTGGCACATTTGAGGTGTAACTATTGTCTAAGAAATTAAACCAAGCTTGATTTGTATAATTTCTCAAGGCTTTACGATTGGAGTACTTTGCTTTTATGTTAAATACAAGGCCATTTGTCAGATCAATATGATGGCCAATTAATCCATAATCTTCTTGATAAAGTTTGGCAAAGTTTTCCCTAAAAAATAAAGAAGAAATTGAATTTGTGTATTTATTAATCGCTTGATTTCCATTAAAGTCCGTTGTTCTTCTTCCAAGAGAAGCGTAAAAGCCTGCTCTTTTTTTATAATTGTATTGATTGCTAAAATCTATGCGACCCATCCATTGATCTCGGGCAGTTGAATAACTAATCCAAGGGGCTACTTTCAAAAATGAACCTTTTAAATTGTTATACTCAACATCAAATAACTCTTTTTCGATTAAAAAACCATCTACTGTGTTAAACGAAGGCTCAATTCCTTTTAACAATCCATTTGGTCGGTAATTCATGTGCTTGTTTTTACCTCTTAATGTGCCATCAAAATAGAGTATGTTTCCTAATTTACTGTGTTTTTGATTTACAACGGTGTCGCCACTTTGAACTTTATTCAAAGAATCTCTAGCAACATAAATCTCTTTCTCCTTTTCCGAAAGGGGAACTTGCCTAAACTGATTCCAGGCACTATCGTTTTGCTCAAAAGCATCCTCCGCATATTCAACTTCACGATTGTCTTTTATTTCAAGGTCTTCTTTTTTAGATTCATTATGGTTTGATTCTGCTTCTTGCTTAATCATTTTTACCAATTTGAAGGTTTCTTTTTTGGTAAGTTCTTCCTTCTGAATCAGTTCTTCTATTTTGGTTTGTCGTTTGCTTTTGTTATCTACTATTTTCTCTGCTTGACTAACCATTGTTGTATCTATATTTCTAGAAGGTTGAATATTTAAGTTTTGCTTAATAGCTTGATTAATGATGCTGTCAGCTTCCACGCTTAAATCTTTCAAAGTGGCCAAATATTGAACTTCCATATCAAAACCCATAATAGATACGGTTACTTTAAGTTTATGATTGATAGGCATCCAAACCAATTCTTCTACTGGATTGTAAATCTGTTCATACTTGATGTTTGCTAGCGGTTGCTCAAAGCTTACATCTACTTTGTTGATATTCCATAATCCATCATTAATGTAAATGTAGCCTCGCATTAAATCACTGCCATTTCGCTTAGGAATCACTCGAATTTTATGCACTTTTTGAGCTTCTTCAAAAAAGGTATTTTGATATTCGAAT
>CAJXFJ010000390.1 GCA_913052515.1 uncultured Flavobacteriales bacterium
CACCTAAATTCTCTATTACATGTATCATTTTTGGATTAAAATCTCCAATCCAAGTGATAACTACATCCTCGTATGAGCCTTTTATTGAAATGACGCGTTTGCACTCATCAAAAATAGCACCTTCCAATCCTTTACTTTGAAAATCAGGATCTATGCCAAAAGCCAAACCAAAAAAGCTGGTGCAAGTTCCTTTCCATTTGTGGTATAAGAATTTAAGTTTTCCCAACCAATTCAAATTTCCATTTACGTATTTAAATATTTGATTGATTTCAGGTAAGGCGATGAAAAAGCCTACTGGTCGGCCATCATAATAGGCAAAGTAAATGAGGTCTTCGTCTAAAATGGGTTTTATGGTTTTCATAATTGCCATGGCTTGTCTTTTCTCCATACCTGCAAAACCTTCATGTTTAACCCAAGCTCTATTATAAATTGTCCTGAAGTCTTCTGCATACTTTTCCAAGTTCTTTTTACTGATTGTCTCAAAAGTATACTTAGGATCTTTACGAATTCGAGCCGATTTTTCCTTAAGCAATGGAATTAATTCATCTTCTGTTTTTCGGTGGTAAATAAATTGTTCATAATGAATTTGAAAGCCATAGTTTTCAAAAAATGGAACATAATATTCAGGATTGTAATTTTGGCAATAATAGGGTGGGTAATCGAAGTTTTTAATAATTAGACCCCAATATTTATCCTTTTCACCAAAATTAATGGGGCCATCTATAGCTTGCATGCCCTTATCTTCAATCCATTTTTTGGCCGTGTCAAATAATTTAAAAGCTGCTTCTTGATTATTAATACACTCAAAAAAGCCTAAACCTCCAGTGTTTAGTTTTTGCTTTTTATTTCCCTTGTGGTTAATAAAAGCAGCAACTCTGCCAATCGTTTTTCCGTTTTCTTCTAATATCCAACGGATTACCTCTCCGTGACGAAAGAACTTATTCTTCTTCGGATCAAATACGCCTTGAATATCTTGTTTTAAATGAGGAACCCAATTTGGGTCATCTTTATAAATGGTAAAAGGTAGTTGATGAAATTCAGCTTCAGTTTTTGCGTCTGTCACTTCCCGTATTTGCATGCTTCTCTTAATTTTGAAAACCAATGACAAATCTAAGCAAACCCCCATTCTAAATATTTAGCTTTACCTTATGAAAAACAAAGTTGTGCTTATTACCGGAGCTTCTTCAGGAATTGGAAAAGCGACTGCTATAGAATTTGCAAAAGCAGGAGCTTTAATCGCGATTTCAGCTCGAAACCAAGAAAAGCTCTCTCTCGCAGCTAAAGAAATTCAAGAAGTGGGTGCTGAGGTTTTGGCCATTCAAGCTGATGTTTCTGTTGAAAATGATTGTAAGATGATGGTTGAAAAGACTGTCGCTCAATTTGGAAAAATAGATGTATTGATTAATAATGCCGGGATTTCAATGCGTGCTGTTTTTGAAGATGTAGACTTGTCAGTTATAAAAAACGTGATGGACATTAATTTTTGGGGTACGGTTTATTCTACCAAATATGCTTTGCCACATATTTTAAAAAGCAAAGGTTCTATTGCCGGAATTTCTTCCATTGCCGGATATTTGGGTTTGCCTGCAAGAACAGGTTATTCGGCTTCTAAGTTTGCTATGCATGGTTTTTTAGAGTCATTAAGAAATGAAAATATGGGTAATAACTTACATGTATTGATTGCTTGTCCGGGCTTTACCGCTTCAGAAATTCGAAAAAAAGCGTTGGTAGCTGACGGTAGCTCTCAAGCTGAATCTCCCCGTGAGGAAGGGAAAATGATGACCGCTGAAGAAGTGGCGAAATACTTATTTCAAGCCATCAAAAAACGTAAACAAACCCTTGTTTTAACAGGGGAAGGTAGACTTGCTGTATTTCTCTCCAAGTTTTTTCCCAAGGTTATTCAAAAGGCGGTATACAATAAAATGAAAAAAGAACCTGACTCACCATTAAAATAATCATGAATCGACCAATTTATTTAATGGGTTTTATGGCTTCTGGAAAAAGCAGTCTTGGTGCCAGATTGGCAAGAAGATTAGCCATTGACTTTATAGATTTGGATGAGTTTATTGAGGAAGAGCAAGGAAAAACGGTTTCAACTCTTTTTCAGGAACATGGAGAAGATTACTTTAGAAAACTTGAGCGGAATGCATTACAAATTGTTTCTTCAAAAAATGCTGTAATTTCTCTTGGAGGAGGAACTCCATGTCAGACAGAGAATCTTGAAATCATTATAAAGTCTGGAGTATCTTTTTATCTAAAGGTTAGAAAAGAAGTATTAATTGGTCGGTTAAAAGGTCAGAAACATAAGCGACCGCTTGTAGCAAACTTAGTAGGAGATGAATTAAATAAATACGTTGAGCAAAAGCTAACCGAGAGAGAAGCATTTTACACTCAAGCTAATTACACCATAGCGAAAGATAAAGCGACTCCGAATGACATTTTAAATTGCTTAACTTAAATAAGCAGCA
>CAJXFJ010000391.1 GCA_913052515.1 uncultured Flavobacteriales bacterium
CGGTTCTTTCCATTGGTAAAAAAGCGGATGACTTTTTTAAGAAAACAGCTTACAATATCAAGGGAACTACCTTACCTAACAAAACGGATCAGTTATTTGATGATTTAACGTTTGATCATGTTTCAGAAGTTGCTCAAAAAATCATGGATTCTTTCGCTTACAAGCAATTTGACCGTGTTGAATTGATTTACAATCAATTTGTGAATCCTGCGGTTCAAAATGTAACAGTTGAGCAGTATTTACCGATTGCTCCTCCAACGAAAGAAGAAGGTAATTCTCAATCTAAATCAGATTATATTTTTGAACCTTCTAAGGAGTTTATTATTTCAGAGTTAATTCCAAAGTCGTTGAGAATTCAGCTTTTTAAAGCGCTTCTAGACTCTTATGCTTCAGAACATGGAGCAAGAATGACAGCGATGCATAAAGCAACAGATAATGCCTCTGAATTAATTGGCGACTTGAAATTGGTATACAACAAAGCACGTCAAGCTTCTATTACCAACGAAATTTTAGAAATTGTTGGTGGTGCAGAAGCATTGAATAATTAAGAGTAGAAATTTTGAATTTTAAAAGGCCACCCTGAAGGTGGCCTTTTTTTATGGAATGCTGTTTAGCTTTTTTCTTATCGCCAAATCATTAGGAACTAGCTTTAAATAAGCTTGATAGCCTTGCTTAGCTTGGTTTAAATCACCTTTTAGAAAATTTATATTTGCTTCATTTAATATCAACTTTGAACTTTTTGGAAGGTTCTTTTTTCCTTTATTATTCCAATTTAAAGCCTCATCAAATTGCCCTTTTTCTGCTAATACTCTCACCAAAGGCTCGTATGCTTCTTCATAGGTGGGTTTTAGGTTTATGGCCCTTTTAAAGTGCTGCTCAGCGGCTTGTTTATTGTTTTTTTGTAGGGCTACCCAACCCATGTGGTAATGTGGTTCTGAGTATGTACTATCCATTCGAAGTGCTTGTTCGTAGTATTTCTCAGCTTGGTCTAAGTTTAACTTAGCTCGAAATTCTAAATTGCCAAGTTCAGTAAGTATGACTTTATCTGGAGCAATCTGATTGGATTTGCCCAAATGAAATTCTGCCTTTTGAGTAAGTATTCTTTGTTGTTGTGCATTTCTCGTAGTTGGGATTTTATACAAGTATTTCTTCCCTAATAGGGCGTGTAAAGTGGCACTTTCAGGTTCTTTTAATACATCGGCTTCAAACAACTTTTCTTCAGTAGCCCATTCTTGGTTTCTTTCCTGAACTAGAACAAATGAATAGCCAGAAAAAACCAAAGCAATGACAATAATAAATGGCATGGCTTTTTGTTTGAACAGTGTTTTTCCCAAATAAATAATTGCAGTTGAAATAAGTATGGAAGCACCAATAGTAGCAAGTCCTGCAAAGCGATCAGCGACAATACCTACCATAGGGAAAAGTAGATTTAAAAAGGGCAATAGAGCCCCAAATAGGATGATTATTGCATAACTTGAAACCTTGCGTGCTTTTAGTCCTTTAAGCGCTAAATAAATCAGGAAAACACCAATTATTAAAGTGGCTATTTGAGAAATGCCAAAGCCTTGATAATTGATTGTATTAAAGCCATAATAACTAACTAAGTCTGTTGGAAGACTCAATTGTTTAAAATAAAAACCCAAAGTTTCTATGGAGAAACTAAATCGGTCTACTTCTATACTTTGGTCATAAAGTGGATTTTCTATTAAGTTGGTACTTCGCAAATGAACTTCTCCTTTACTTTCCTTTATAAACTTTTTAATAAGTCGAAATACGAGAATTGGCAAGGTGGATAGTAGACTTAAAACTACTCCCTTTTTTAAGGAAACTTCTTTTTGAAAAAACAAGCTGACTGGAATGATTCCTAAAAAAACAATCCCACTTTTTTTAGCTAAAATGGAAAGGCTTAGTGAGATAATTCCAATAATTACCCATAC
The DNA here is from genome assembly GCA_913052515.1 of uncultured Flavobacteriales bacterium. The sequence goes on from CAJXFJ010000391.1 coordinate 1,938, forward strand.
GTATTGTTTGCCGTTTGCCTTTAGAAATGAGTAAGCTGCAATCATGCCAAAGAGAAGCATTAAGAGTTCATCTCGGCTTTTTACATTGTTTACCATTTCACTATGAACGGGCATAGCTAAAAACACCAGGCAACATAATTGTAGCCAAACACTTTTTTGAGTTGGGAACAAGGTTTTTAGAAACAAGGTAAATGCAACTAGCAAGAGACCATATAGTAACACATTTATGAAATGACTTACACTTGGACTCAATCCAAAAAGTTCATTTTCTATTGCAAAACTCAGAACCGTTATCGGTCTATAGCCAAAGTTATAATTTCGCCCTTCAAATGAATTTCGCTTAAAAATTTCACTTACATCAGCTAGCCCGTTTAAAGCTTTTGGATTTTCTGTGTATACAAAGTGGTCATCTAAATTATATCCGTTTTTTAAGGTACTTCCATAAAAAACAAAACTTAATCCTATCAAAATCAGGCAAAATACAAAGAAGGGTTTTCCCTTAAATAAGCTAGCTTCACGATTGAGAAATG
>CAJXFJ010000392.1 GCA_913052515.1 uncultured Flavobacteriales bacterium
AAAATTGCCAAATGGGATCATGAGGGATTAATTAGCTTTGTATACTATGAGCTGTTATCATCTTAAAAATCAATTAGAAGCTTAATATGTCAAGAAAAAAGAAATCCTCTTTACCACTAAGCTCCTTGAATCATCACGTTTTAGAAGTTTTTAGAAAAGACCCTACCCAAGCTATGAACTATAAGCAGGTAGCAAAGCGGTTAAATGTAAAACAAACTTCAAAGCGAAAATTGATAAATAAGATACTCTATGAGTTAACTGATAAAGGTCATTTAATTGAAGATAGGCCCGGTAATTTTAAGTTAGAAGCCAGTTCAGCTAACCTGCAAGTTTTAATTGGGAAGGTAGATATGACACAAACCGGAAGTGCTTATATAACTGTTGAAGGATTTCCAGATGATGTTTTTGTAGGAGAAAAAGACTTAGCCAATGCTTTGCATGGAGATGAAGTTGAGCTTAGTTTGATTAAAGTAAAGCGAAGTGGTAAGCCAATCGGAAGAGTTATTAAAGTCCTTAAGCGTGCTCAAACTCAATTTGTAGGAACTATTGAAAAGTCGCTGAAATACGCCTTTCTTGTACCTGATAGCAAACGTATGCCTGTTGATTTATTTATTCCTTTGAGTAAATTAAATGGGGCAAACCAAGGCGATAAAGCTATCGCAAAAATGACAGATTGGCCTTCTGATGCCGAATCTCCATTTGGAGAAATTATTCAAGTTTTAGGGGCACCTGGTGAAAATGAAACTGAAATGCACGCTATACTTGCTGAGTATGGATTGCCTGCGCAATTTCCAAAGCACATTCAAGAAGAAGCAGAAAACATTGATGTACGAATTAAAGAAACGGAAGTGAAAAAGCGCAGGGATATGCGGAAGGTGACCACTTTTACCATTGATCCTGTAGACGCCAAAGATTTTGATGATGCACTTTCGCTGCAAAAGTTACCCAATGGAAACTGGGAGGTAGGTATTCATATAGCCGATGTAAGTCATTATTTAAAGGAGGGAAGCTTGCTTGATAAAGAAGCTTACGAAAGAGCTACTTCAGTATATTTGGTTGATCGGGTAGTTCCCATGCTTCCTGAAGTTCTTTCCAATGTGGCTTGCTCTTTGCGACCAAACGAGGATAAATATTGTTTTTCTGCAGTCTTTGAATTAAAAGAAGATACTTCTATAGTTAACGAGTGGTTTGGAAGAACGGTCATTCACTCTCAACGAAGATTTACTTATGAAGAAGCCCAAGAAATAATAGAAGGGAAAGAAGGAGATTTGAAGGAGGAAATTCTAGTGTTAGATGGATTGGCAAAGCAATTACGGAATGACCGTTTCAAAAAAGGAGCCATTGATTTTCATTCCTTAGAAGTTAAATTTCAATTGGATGAGAAAGGAGAGCCGCTTGGAGTTTTTATTAAGGAGCAAAAAGATGCCAACAAGCTTATTGAAGAATTCATGCTATTGGCTAATAAAAGAGTAGCTACTTTTATTGGAGCCAAGCAAAAAGCAAAGCCTTTTGTTTATCGAATTCACGATAATCCAGACCCTGAGAAATTACAAACTTTTAGCAACTTCATTAAGAAATTTGGCTACCGAATTGACACCACATCGCCAAAAGGGATATCAAATACTTTGAATCGCTTAATGAGAGATATTGATGGTAAAGCAGAAGAGCAATTAATCTCACAGTTGGCCATTCGAACTATGGCAAAGGCAGAGTACTCAACTGAAAATGTGGGTCATTACGGACTTGGTTTTCGGTTTTATTCCCATTTTACTTCACCCATTCGAAGATATCCTGATGTGATGGTTCATCGTTTGCTTCAGCATTATTTAGATGGAGGAAAAGCAGCAAATCAAGAGGCCTTGGAAGAAGAGTGTAAACATTGTTCTGAGCGCGAAAAATTGGCCACAGATGCTGAAAGAGCTTCAATTAAATTTATGCAAGTCAAATTTATGCAAGGCAAAGAGGGAGAAGTCTTTGGAGGAGTGGTTTCAGGCGTGAGTGATTTCGGTTTGTTTGTTGAATTGGAAGGTTCGCATTGTGAAGGCTTGATTCGAATGAAAAATCTTGGAGATGACTTTTATCAATTCAATAAAGAGAATTTTGCCTTGGAAGGAAAAAGAACTGGCAAGGTTTATCGTATTGGGGATGAATTGACCATTCGCGTATTGAAAGCAGACCTTTCTAAAAAGCAACTTGATTTTGAGTTGTTAGAAGATTTCGATTAACCCTTTTCTTAATTGCTTTTGTTTATACGGGAACAGATGCAACATTTGCACTGTAAAAAGTATCTTTAAACAAAACAAACAGTTTGTCTAAGAAAATTATCACATCTCTGTTTTTTGCATTGATGGTGCAAAGTTTATTTTCACAAATAGATGCTTGGCAACCCAAGAAGTTTGCTTGGGCGGTTAATAGTGGGTTTAATTACAGTAAGTTACAAAGAAGTAAATTGGAACTGAGTCCA
>CAJXFJ010000393.1 GCA_913052515.1 uncultured Flavobacteriales bacterium
TGTTTCAGAGTCTTGCCATTCAAAGACAATTTCAGGTCTTTTATTTTCATACTTTTCGAGTAGTTCTTGCATCTAGAAAATTTGCACCAAAAGTAACAAACAATCTATTTTAATTAGCTTAAATTTATATCAAATTAGGGTAAATATACTGCTCCGGAACAGTGGTTTTTTGAGGCGCCTGTTACCGATTTGTAACTGTTTTCAATTCCAAGTTCGCGCATGAGTCCTAAAAATGCAAAGATTAAGGCTTCTTTAAAATCAATTAGATTCTCATTTGGTATGGCTATTTGAGTGTTTGCTTTAAGAGTTTCCATTAAAAAACTGTTCTTCGCTCCTCCTCCAGTCACTAAAATATTTTGATTGAGATTGTTTTTATCTATTATACGATTAACTTGAAATGCCCAGTGTTTACCGAAGGTATTTAGCTTGTCTTCTGGACAGCAATTAAATTCGGTAATAATTTGATAAAAATTAGGAAAAATGTCTTCTCGACCCAATGATTTTGGAGCCTCTTTTTCGAAATACTTCCATGCATTTAGTCGATGAAATAATTCTTCGTTTAAGTTTCCTGATTTTGCAATTTCTCCTTTATCGTCGTAAGGTAAGTTAAAGTAATCCGTACAAAGTTGATTTAAAATTAGATTTGATGGTGCTATGTCAAACGCTAGTCGTTCATTGTTTTTTAAAAAAGAAATATTGGTGATTCCACCAATATTTATACACGCATCATATTCGTTAAAAAGCAATTCGTCCCCGAAAGGTACCAATGGAGCACCTTGGCCACCTAGGGCAACATCTTGAGAACGAAAATCCGATACTACCTTGTGGTTTGTAATTGAAGCAATGCATGCTCCATGTCCTATTTGTAAAGTATATCTTTTGTAAGGATTGTGAAAAACAGTATGCCCATGAGAAGCAATTAAGTCAACTTTTTTATCATCTAAAAAAGAATTACAGATTTCACCTAAATAGTAACCAAAATCAAAGTTTAAATGAGTTAACTCTTCTGCATTTAGCAGATGTGATTTTTGAAGTCTGTTTAGCCAATCTTTTGAATATAGGATAGTTTTTGCATCAACAATTTCATAATTCCATTGTTTGTTTATTTGATAAAATTGCGCATGGCAAATGTCTAAGCCATCTAGTGAGGTGCCTGACATTAAGCCTAGAACTTGAAAAGTTTTATTTAATTGGTTCAATGTATATAATCAGTTATTTTTGCGAATATAATTACAGGTAAAATTAAGCTATGAATATAGAATTAACAGAAGAACAAATTGCAGTTAGAGATGCCGCGAGGGATTTTGCTCAAAACGTTTTAAAACCGGGAGTAATAGAGCGTGATGAAGAGCAACGTTTTCCAAAAGAGGAAATCAAGCAATTGGGAGAATTAGGTTTTATGGGTATGATGGTTGACCCAAAATATGGTGGAGGCGGAATGGATACCGTTTCTTATGTGCTGGCGATGGAAGAAATATCAAAAGTGGATGCATCTTGTTCAGTAGCGATGTCTGTAAATAATTCATTGTACTGCTGGGGTATTGAAAAATTTGGAACTGAAGAACAAAAAGAGAAGTATTTAAGACCTGCTGCCAGTGGTGAAGTTATTGGTGCTTTTTGTTTGTCAGAGCCCGAAGCTGGTTCAGATGCAACCTCTCAGCGAACTACAGCTATTGATAAAGGCGATCACTATTTATTGAATGGAACGAAAAACTGGATTACTAACGGTGGTTCAGCTTCGTATTATATAGTTATTGCTCAAACCGATGTAGAAAAAGGTCATCGTGGAATAAATGCTTTTATTGTAGATAAAGAATGGGAAGGTTTTACAGTTGGGGCAAAAGAAAACAAATTAGGTATTAGGGGGTCTGATACGCATACCTTGATGTTTACCGATGTAAAAGTTCCAAAGGAGAATAGAATAGGGGAAGACGGTTTTGGGTTCAAATTTGCCATGAAAGTTTTATCTGGTGGACGAATTGGGATTGCTTCCCAAGCCTTGGGGATTGCTTCAGGCGCTATGGAATTGGCAATTGCTTATTCAAAAGAAAGAAAAGCCTTTGGGAAAGAAATTTATAAGCATCAAGCTATTGCATTTAAGTTGGCAGATATGGCAACTGAGATAGAAGCTGCGAGACTTTTGTGTTTAAAAGCTGCTAGCTTAAAGGATCAAGGTAAAAACTTTGATAAAGAATCTGCCATGGCAAAAGTGTTTGCTTCAAGAGTAGCGATGGAAACAACAGTTGAAGCTGTTCAAGTGCATGGAGGTTATGGTTTTGTAAAAGAATACCATGTAGAGAGATTAATGCGTGATGCCAAAATCACACAAATCTATGAAGGTACTACAGAGGTACAGAAAATCGTTATTTCACGAGCTATTTTAAGTGAATAAAATATTCAATTGTAAACATAAAAAAAGGCCCGAATTCGGGCCTTTTTTTATGACAATAAA
>CAJXFJ010000394.1 GCA_913052515.1 uncultured Flavobacteriales bacterium
GGAAAACAAAAAATGAGTGGTTTTAATGATACATTAATTTGGGGAGGAGAAGATAAAATATATAGAATTGGAAAAATTGAATATAAAAATCGTAGAACCCAATTGATCTTTTTATCACGTTTAGACAGTTATTATTATTTTGAACCCTTTCAAGTATTTGATGAGAATATTATGGTGGCTGCCAATAGAGAAACCAGTCAACTATTTTTAGTTCCAATTAAAGCCGTTTAGTTTTTTTGATTTAAACTGTAATGATTAAATCAAGGGCTAGGTCATAGCTGATGCTTCTGTCTCAGTTCCCGGGCAATTGCTGTTGTTTCTTTAGTGTTTTGCGCTTCTAAATTGGCAATGATTAACTTCAAAGTTTCTTCCGAATATTCTGTTTCGTTTTTGGCTTTTTCGTATTCAAAATCATAACCCATTTTGGCAAAAAGTTTATCGGACCAATCATTTCGCAAACAGTCAATCACCAAGTGAATACGGTCACTTTTACCCTTGTTTTGAACACTGTGAGGCAGGTTTATGTTGGCATACCATGCGCTACCTGCTTGCATCTGTAAGTCCTCTCCATTTAAGGTGAAAATGACTTCCTCATTAGTAATTATAGGGACATGTATTCGAAAATATCCATCTTCATATCCCGAGCCATCATCGGTATGTTCGTTAATATGCTTGCCCGCTGCTAAATTCATCAATCGTATGCTTTCTTTTTCGCATTCAAACGTTTTGATTACTTCTTGAAAATAAGGACAAGCATTTAGCGCTTTGGTGTTTTGATACAGATGTGTGCTGTTGGGTAAAGCAGCCACACGATTTAGCTCGCCATGTATGGACCGCAAAGGCAAAATGTATTTATCACCTTGGTAGTTTTCTTTGATGTAATTGGGTAAAAAGTCAAAAGCTTGGCATTTTGTTAAATCAGCTCTTAGTTTTTCTACATCAAATTGAAAGGGGAGTGTAAAGTGTGCGTTTTTTGTTTTTTCCATTTGATTGTTTCGTCTTGCTAAGATGCTCTAATTTCAATTTAAAAGCAAGATAAAAGTAGTTCAATCAAATTTTCTTTTGATAGAAAAGTGTTCCTTCTTCATCTTCAAAAGCGATTAGCCCAAACTGAACATCATAATAATATTTGGAAGGATAAGAATGGTAGTGTTCATTGACATTTCGGATGACTTCTATCACATTGGTGTATTGGTTTTCACCCGTAATAAATTGAGTTAACAAATTAACTTGATCATCACTTTCTAGATTGCTGATGGAATTAAAATCGGATGGGTTGGAAAGTACAAATCTCACTTTAGAACTGTTGTAGCTCACTTCCATGGTTTTGGCATTCCCTTCCTTTTGATCATAAACAAAAGTGGTGTATCTTCCATAGTGTTTTGGGAAAGGACTGTATACTGTACTGTCTTTAGTTACCAAAATGTTGTTTCCAATGTAAGATCCTGAATCATAGGTAAAAACTGTAGAGTCTAAACGATAAAAATTGGGTATTTCAAAAGAGATACGACCCCGATTCTGAACACAATAATCTTCTTCACATCTACAAAATCCAAACATATCTGTGTAACAATTTTCAATGGTAGTTTTTCCAATGAAAGTGCCCTTATAATCAATGGTCAAAGTGCTATCTGCACCATCTGTAAATACATATTGATCTTGACTTCTAGGCAGTAAAGCTATTCCGGCTTCTGAGAGACCTTCACATTTGTATTCACGCTCATCACAATCTTTACAGCAAGCGCTTAGAAAGAGTACTAGAGATAAGTATAGCAGGTGTTTAAAAGCGGATAAAGTCTTGCTCATAGTCGGTTCTCTTAAGGTGATTTAAAAGTAAACAAGCTGATTCATATAGTTTTAAATGCCTTCATATTATTTTACTGTTTTATTCATTCCTTTTTGCACTTTTGCAGGAATAGTACTAAATGAATTTTGTTTCAGCATCCATATATCAAAAAGGAAAACAATTAGCCTTTCAAGAAGGCTTGAATCCTTTCGTATTGAGGGCACATCAAGAAGAAGTGTCATTGCAACAAAATGAAGCGTATATTCCAATTAGCTTGTTGTTTGACTTATACGAAGCAGCTGATGAATACCTAGCTCCAGGCTTTGCTGTTCGGCAAGGGCGGCAATTGGTTTCACAAGATTATGGAACCCTAGGCATGGCTTGGCGAACTTGTTGGAATGCACAAGATATTTTAGCTCGAACGGCTCGTTTTATGGTTTTGGTTACCGATCATGGTTCTGCGCAATGGCAGGAAAGGGGAGGTCAAAGTATTTTAAGTCTTGAGCGAATTGCCATTCGGAGAGGTGCTGAAATGGCAAATGAAACCGCTTTGGTTATGCTTGTTAATGTGATGCGAGAAGTTTGCCAAAAGAATATACAACCTTCTAAGGTGTATTTTAAACACCAATCAAATGCAACTCATGAATTTGAAAAATTTTTTGA
>CAJXFJ010000395.1 GCA_913052515.1 uncultured Flavobacteriales bacterium
TTTTCGTCAAGCACCATAATCCCATCATGACTGGCTCCTAAACCTATTTCATCTTCTGCACAAAGCATTCCTTCAGAAACCTCTCCTCTTATTTTCGACTTTTTAATTTTAAAGCCATTTTCATCAGGATAAAGCGTTGCACCAACCAAAGCAACTACAACTTTTTGACCTTTGGCAGCGTTTGGCGCTCCACAAACAATAGGCAAGGGCTCATTATGCCCAACATTTACTTTTGTTAAGCGCAAACGATCAGCGTTCGGATGTGGTTCAAGGTCAATGATTTCACCAATAACAATTCCTTCTAACCCCCCTTTTACCGTTTCAAAAGTTTCTACACCCTCTACTTCTAATCCAATATCGGTTAATATCTCCGATACCTCCTGAGTTGGCAAATCAATGTTTAAGTAGTCTTTTAGCCAATTGTAAGATATTTTCATGCGCAAAAGTTAAGGCCACAAAAATAACTAAATCCACCTGCTAATAGAAGCTAAGCCTCTTCGGAAACTTGCCAAATCTTTAAGCTTCGGTCATCTCCTGTACTGATGAGAAAATCTTGATAAGATGTCCACAAAAGTTTATTTACAGAATGGGTGTGCGCCTTGTCTTTAAGGCCTTCAAAACGCTTGACAACTTGTAAGGGATTTTGCTGCCAAATTTTTACCGTTTTATCGCGACTAGCTGTGGCCATGAGCCCATTGGGGTGAAAAGCAATGTCATAAATGGCCCAATAATGAGCCGGAATAGGAGTTGAAGTTTGACCAGTTTGTAAATCATGAGTCGAAAGCAGCGCATCTTTTTCTCCAATAAACAGTTGATCAGTAGCAAAATTATAACACACTGCATTTACACTTGAAGAAAAGCCCTTGATTCGTTCTTTTATAGAAAAATCTTCACTGTTGCATCGATAAACTTCACCGCTACCCAAAGCAAAGGCCAATTCTTTTTGATTAGGGTTATAATCTACCGATCGAATTTTACCATCGCACAGTTTCTCCTGATATAAAAATTTTCCTTCTGGCATAGACCAAACTGAAAAGCTCCCATCGCCAGAAACCGCAATTAATTCATTCTTTTCAGGAATAAATAACAAATCAAAAACATAACCTTGATGTCGTTTTAGATATTTGATTTCCTTTCCAGCTGCTAAATCAACTAAGTGAATTCCCCCTTCCAATTGTCCGATTAAAAGGTAGTTCCATTGGGCAATATAACATAAACTGAACACCGTTGTTGGTGAACGTGCAATAACTTTTTGAGCCTTCATTTCTGTTAAATCCCAAGCAATTACATGTCGGTCTGAACCTGCAGAAAAAACTTGATGAGAATACTCACCTTGACAAAGGGCATAAACGGCACCTTTGTGTTCTTTTAAAGTATTGAAGTGTTTAAATGTCATTAAGATATGTTACTCCAATTTACTTTCGACTTCGCCCTTTGAGCTAAAAATCGCTTTACGTTTTGATTCTCGTCTTTAACCAAATTAGGGTCTTCTTCTAGTATTTCTTGTGCTGCTCGCCTTGCCAATTCAACCAATTGACCATCGGTAGCCAAATTGGTCAATTTTAAATTTATGGGAGTTCCACTTTGTTGAGTTCCTTGTAAATCTCCCGGGCCCCTCAACTTTAAATCGACTTCAGCAATTTGAAAACCGTCGTTTGTTCCGCACATGGTTTTCATGCGTAAACGACCTTCGTTTGAGAGTTTATTTCCTGTCATAAGTATACAGTAAGATTGCTCTGCCCCCCTACCTACTCTTCCTCTTAATTGGTGCAATTGAGACAAACCAAATCGCTCGGCGCTTTCAATAATCATTACCGATGCATTCGGCACATTTACTCCAACTTCAATTACGGTTGTAGAAACCATAATATCTGTTTCACCATCTACAAACCGCTTCATTTCAAACTCTTTGTTTTCTGCTGGCATTTTTCCATGCACAATACTCACTTTGTATTCAGGTGGAGAAAAACGTTGAAAAATATGTTGATAGCCTTCTTCCAAATTGGCATAATCCATTTTTTCAGATTCCTCAATGAGTGGATACACCACATAGACTTGCCTTCCCTTTTTGATTTCTTCATTCATAAAACCATACAAACGAAGTCTTTTATTTTCGTACCAATGCAATGTTTCTACCGCCTTTCGTCCAGGTGGAAGTTCATCAATAGTAGATACATCTAAATCTCCGTAAAGGGTCATGGCCAATGTTCTAGGAATAGGTGTAGCGGTCATCACCAACACATGTGGGGCTTGGTAATTTTTCTTCCAAAGTTTGGCTCGTTGTGCGACACCAAACCGATGTTGCTCATCAATAATGGCCAAACCTAAATTTTTGAACTTTACTTTATCTTCTAATAGCGCATGCGTACCTACTATAATTTGCAAGCTTCCATTTTCTAAACCTTCATGTATTTTAGTCCGCTCT
>CAJXFJ010000396.1 GCA_913052515.1 uncultured Flavobacteriales bacterium
CCTGGCATGCGGGCGTCTCTGAATTTAAAGGAAGAGATAATTGCAATGAATTCTCTATAGGAATTGAGTTAGAAGGAACTGATGATTTGGAGTACACATCTACTCAATATGAGGCTTTAATAGAAGTTACCAAAACACTTATGAAGGCTTATCCTAATATTGTTGTTGATAATATTGTAGGACATAGTGATATAGCACCTGCCAGAAAAACAGATCCAGGTGAATCTTTTAATTGGCATTTATATAAAACTTCCCTATCTTAATTAGATATAAATTTCTTTTTTTACAAGCTCTTAACTACTAAACTAAAGAGATATTCATTATTGAGGTAAACCAATGGCTTCTTTTGATATTAAATCTGAAATAGATCATCATGAACTAACAAATGCTGTGGACCAAGCAAATCGGATATTACAAAATAGATTCGACTTTAAAGGAACTGGTGCAGAGTTTTTATTAAATGATAACCAGATAATATTATCTGCTGTGGAAGAGTTCCAAATCCATCAAATGTTACCCATTTTGCATGAATCCCTTGCCAAAAGAGGAGTGGATTTAAAGAGTTTAAAGCCAGATGAAATAGAAGTGGCTACAGGTTCGGCTACTCAAGTCATGAATCTTCAGCAAGGCATAGATAAAGAGTTAGCTAAAAAGATTACAACTCTGGTCAAGCAGTCCAAGTCTAAAGTGCAAGCTTCCGTTCAAGGAGAAAGTGTAAGAATCACAGGAAAAAAAAGGGATGATCTTCAACAAATTATACAAATGGTAAAAGATCAAAATTATCCTGTTCCGTTACAGTACGTGAACTTTAGAGATTAAATATGACTTCTTGGAAAGAGTCTTTCTTGGCTTATCTGCAGCCAAGATTCTTCATTGTTCTTTTCTTAGGGTTTTCTTCAGGATTGCCTTTAGGAATGTTGCTTGACCCTTTTAATTTTTGGCTTTCTGAAGAAGGAATTGCTAAGAGTTCTATTGGCTTACTTTCACTAATTACACTGGCTTACACAATAAAGTTTTTCTGGTCTCCTTTTATTGATCGATTACAGATTCCTGTATTGTCGAAATCTATTGGGCAAAGAAAGTCTTGGCTGTTGATTACTCAATTGGTTGTTTCGATTGGTTTAATTGGAATGGCTATAACTGATCCAAAAGATTCATTAAGTATTTTGGTTGTATTTGCTCTCTTAGTGGCCTTCTTTTCAGCTACACAAGACATTTGCATAGATGCGTTGAGAATTGAGTTAGTGGAAGAAAAAGAATTAGGAGGAGCTACTGCAATGTATCAGGCAGGATACAGGATAGCTTTCCTAGTTTCACAGGTTGCTACTTTTTTCATAGCCAGTCAATTTGATTGGTCTTCTGCTTATTATTTTTCAGCCTTCTTAATGCTATTAATTTTAATTACTTGTTTTTTAACAGTTCCAGAACCCGAAAGAGAAGAAGGTATGTATATCTCTTTCGCTAAGAACCCTGATGTATGGATTTTTTCATCTTATATAAAACCTATAACGGATATTTTTAATAGATTTGGAGATAAATTAATCCTAATTATTTTATTAATTATCACTTATAAGTTCAGCGATTTATTGTTGGGCCCTATGGCTATGCCTTTCTACAATGAAATAGGTTTTACCAAAGAACAGGTTGCAATTATTACTAATGCTTTTGGAATAGTTGTCACCATGTTAGGCGCTTTTTTAGGCGGTTTACTAATTTATAAGTATTCGATAATGAGGACTATGTTAATAGGGGCTTTTTTAATGGCCATCACTAATCTCTTTTTTGCAGGTTTGGATTATGTAGGACCTAACTTAACTTTTCTAACATTAACTATTTCAGTAGATAATCTAAGTCAAGGATTGGCCGGAACAGCTCTGATTGCTTATTTATCGTCTTTAACGAATAGAACATTTACTGCCACACAATATGCATTACTATTCTTTCTGGCTGTACTCCCTGGTAAGTTAATAGGCGCCACTTCAGGTTTTTTAGCTGAATATCTAGGATTTTTTAATTTCTTTGTATTCGCAAGCTTAATGGGAATACCTGCAATTTATCTCTGTTTAAAATTACAAAAGAATAGTTAATGAGACTATTTATCTACAGATCTTTCTTTATCTCGATGGTGATACTTGTCTATCTACTGACAATTACACCTTCCTCAGGACAACCATCTCCAATTCCTTATCTGGATAAGGTTTTTCACTTCCTTATATTTGTATTGTTGACCTTTATTCTTGATTTCTGCACCAGAAGACCTCTAAAAGAACACTATTATTTAATTTTTTTACTCATAGGCTTTGGAGCTTTTATAGAGGTGTCTCAATATTTTACTGGTACAAGATCAGCTGATTTCTTTGATTGGTTTGCTGATTCACTAGGGGTACTTGTTTATTTATTTTTTGTCCCAAA
>CAJXFJ010000397.1 GCA_913052515.1 uncultured Flavobacteriales bacterium
ATATTAGAAAAAATGGAAAAGGGTTGGTTAAAAGAGTCTGCCTCGTATATAGATGAACAGCTAAACCAAGCTCAATATCAAACTCTTGTACATGGTGATGCCAAAGTGGCCAATTTTTGCTTTTCAGAAGATTTGGAGAATGTGGCTGCCGTTGACTTTCAATATGTAGGTGGTGGCTGTGGTATGAAAGATGTAATCTATCTTATGAGTTCTTGTCTAAGCCCTAAAGATTTTGAATTAGATGAAGAGGCAATTTTAGATACATATTTTGAATTGCTGCAAAACGCACTTAGGGAACAAAACAAAAAAATAGATTTTAAGGCTTTAGAAAAAGAGTGGAGGAGACTCTACTTTTTTGCTTGGGCAGATTTTTACCGATTTTTAAAAGGATGGGCACCGGACCATTATAAATTAGACCTATACCACGAGTCAAGACTGAAAGAGTTTATTTTAAAAACAAACTAAAAGTCATTTTCGGTTTGCTATTATCGCCTCGAAATCACCACTTAATTTTATCCAATTGTCAAGACTTCCCATGACTTGATCTAGCTCATTTGATTTTACAAAGGCTTGCTTTGCTTCTGCATATTTGTTTTGCATAAAATAGGATAGACCCTGATTGAAGTAGGCAGCAGCAGCTACTTCTGCATTTACTTTTGCCTTTTTATCACTTGCATCCAACTCACTTATTACAGTTTCCCATAACTGAATGGCTTCTTGCAATTGGTTTTGTTGGTTTTCATTTAAACCATATGATTCTTCTGTAGAGGCATGAACCTCTTGTAGAATGGTTGTTGCCTTGGAGAAATTTGGATAGCTAAACTTTTTCTCAACCACATAAGGAATGCGAACGGAGATACTTTGCTCTGTATCAGTAAATTGTTGGTTAAACAAGAAAGACGCTCGGTCTATAAAATTATCTACCACTTTATCTTTTGCCGCTAATTTATCGTATGAATAATTCTTTTGTGCCGTACTTAAACTTGTAGAACTTCTTCCTTTTGCTGTGACACTTCCACGAATCAATTCACGATAGATCTCTTCTTGATTTGCATCTAATACAATTAAAGAATAAGAATAGCCAAGGCTTCCGGTAAAGTAATATTCCGTAACTGAACTTTCGGTTCCATTTTTAGAGACTTTTTTGGTTGATGTTTTCCGTTCAGAGCGACCAAACTTAAAAGGTGATTCTATGATTTTAATGGTGAATTGATAGTCGTCATTTACTGTAGCCTTCTCGAACTTGTTGATCTTAATTTTATCTTCAATCAACTTCTGACGGTATAATTCATCATTCGAAAGTTCAATATCTAGGTAGTAATGTGTTGCATCGTCTAAAGCAGAAGAGAGCCTTGGTTTTAAGTAATTAAAATAACCAAGACCCTCTTTTTTTACTTTCTGGGCCAAAACTTCATTTGAAGAAAGGCCTATACAACTGATTCCAAAAAGGATTAAAAGTCGCTTAAACGTCATTTATTTTTCGCAATTGTTGTAATCTGTAATAATCTGATCTAATACATCTTCAGCCATCACAGAATTGGCTTTGTTGGCTATCATTTTACCTAACTTCGATTTTGCATCCGGATTAAAAGGTTCAACTCCATAACCACCACTTGTGTATTTTTCTTGAACTGCTGGACAATCCTTTAAATAATCAGCTAAATCCACTTTTCCAATTGGCGTTAGTTTATCGTCACCTTTTTGCAATAATAGTACAGGCTCGTTTCTCATTCTTTCTAATTCTGCTTCATAAGCTGCAATTTGCTCTTCACCAATATTAACAGCAGCAGGGTCTGGGGCTTCATACAATTTAAATAGCTTCACATCGCCTTCTACCAAACACTCTACAAACTTGTACTGAGGTAAACCAATACCTGTAGTAAATTTTGAAGCCGAAACTTTAAGTGTTACAAAGTATCTGTCTCCAGCTCTAAACTCTTTTAAATCCTTTGGCTTGTACTTTTCCATTTCATTGGCCTTTAACTTACCGTCTTTAATAGCCTCTTCCGTAAAAAACTTAATACTTTGTTGAGTTGCCCAAGGTGTCATGTCTCCACCTTTTAAGTCAATGTAACCTATCAAGGTTTTTCCATTCTTTAAAACAATTTCTCCAGCAAACTGGTCTGCTTCAAGTTCATAATCTTGACCAAAACTGATCAGACTAAATAATGCACAAATAATGGTTAGTGTAATTTTTTTCATGTTTGAATTATAAATTAATAAGTATTCAAAAATAGGGGATTAAACTTAGAGTATCGGACTAATTCTAAACTCAATTAAAATCTAAGAAAAGAAGGTCTAAATCAATATGAAACGAATTCTGTGTTTCAAATTTGATTTGTTAAAGAATCTTTAATTCATTATTCAAAAATAGTTGCACATGCAACTAAATGCTACTTTCGCGC
>CAJXFJ010000398.1 GCA_913052515.1 uncultured Flavobacteriales bacterium
AATTCATATCAAATATTGGATATCAAAGGACAAATGATTCAAGAAGGTAACTTAAGAAAACAGAACAATCAAATTGACTTAAGCGACTCCCCTGCCGGAATCTATTTCTTACAAATAAATGAATTGGGAATTCGAGAGAAATTAATCAAGTATTGATTTCGTAATTTAGGTGCAAATGAAGCATCTAGTATTTATATTTTGGATTACATTTTTTTCAACTGAAGTATTGGCTCAGTTTCAAATTGACAAAATTATTTCAGTTGAAAAAAATCAAAATAAGAGAAGCTTAAAAAGTCCAACTGCACAAACGGGAACTAATATTGACATTGTTTATTATCGTTTAAATTTAAAACTCAACTCTTCAGTTAAAAAGGTAGATGGTAGCGTTTGTGTTTACTTCAGAGCTAAAACAAATAATGTAAGAACTATTAGTTTGAATCTTTCATCTCAACTTACTGTAGATTCAATTATCCAAAACAATACGCCTATTTTAACTCGCCATTCTAATGACTTGTTAAATTTTGATTTAATCTCCAATATAAATACAAACCAATTAGACTCCGTAATTATTTATTATCATGGCATTCCGAATCCTGCAAACAATGGCTTTGGAACATTTACGGTAGATTCTTACAATGGGACTGATTCCGTTTTATGGACTTTGTCTCAACCTTATGGAGCTTCGGCTTGGTGGCCCTGTAAAGAAGGCTTAAGAGATAAAGCGGACTCAGTTGAAGTTATTGTAACTAGTCCTTTAGGACAAAAGGTAGCTTCAAATGGCTTACTTCTTCACATAGATTCTACCTTAAACAGTAACACCTATCACTGGAAAAGCACCTACCCCATTCCTGCTTACTTGATCGCTGTAGCGGTATCGAATTACAACATTGTTGAAGATAAACAACCATTGGGGAATGATTCTATCTATTTTCAACATTTCCTCTATCCGAATGATCCAAATTCAGTGAGAGCCTCTTTGCAAGAGACCTATCCATTCATGGTTCTTTTCGATTCCTTATTTGGGCCATATCCTTTTATAAAAGAAAAATACGGACATGCTTCTTGCAATTTTGGAGGAGGCATGGAACACCAAACTATGAGCTTTATGGGTAGCTATGGTGGTGAATTAAATGCACATGAGTTAGCCCACCAATGGTTTGGCAATAAAGTGACTTGCAATAGCTGGCAGGACATTTGGCTCAATGAAGGTTTTGCTACTTATCTTACATACTTAACCTATGAGTTTAATGTTGTGCATAACAGTCTTTATACAAGAGCATACTTAAATGGTATGAGAAACGCTTCGTTTAATAATGTACATG
This sequence comes from uncultured Flavobacteriales bacterium, assembly GCA_913052515.1. The sequence continues at coordinate 1,323 of CAJXFJ010000398.1, forward strand.
GTTCAGTTCATGTTACAGACACTAATATTGTATCACAAATTTTCAATGCTATGACTTACCAAAAAGGTGCAGCAGTCCTACATATGCTTCGTTATTTGGTGGGAGATTCTAGCTTTTTTGCAGCGTGTAGAAACTACTTAAATGATCCACAATTGGCCTATGGCTTTGCCTCTACTACTGATTTAAAAAATCACATGGAAGCATCTTCTGGAATGAATTTAACGGAGTTTTTTAATGATTGGTTCTATGGGAAAGGATATCCTACCTATAATATTAATTGGAGTTATCAAGCAGGTTTATTTCAAATTAATTTCATTCAGTTTCAATCTCACCCGAGCTCTGTTCCCTATTTTGATATTCCAATTCCATTAAAGCTAGAAAATGCCAATTGGGACACCACTATTTACTTAAGTCCAAGCATCAATCAATCTTCATTTTCCATACCTATTTCTCAAAATGTAAAAGTGTTGACTTTTGACCCTGAGTTACAAATTCTTGCAAGGGTTGGAGTAATAACACATACGGATGAAATAATAGCAATACAATCAAAATCATTAACTGTTTATCCAAACCCGGCTTCAAATCACTTAACAGTTCAAATACCTAAAGAAGAGCTTTTAAAACATTTAACGGTATTTGATTCAAATGGAGACATCCTTTTAGAAAGTGAATTGAATGAGTTAAAAATTGAAGGCTTACCACAAGCCATTTATTTTCTGAAAATAGAAACAAATAGCTCCACCTACTATAGCAAGTTCATTAAGAAAGACTGACACATTGGCTTAATTTTTATAATATTGAGTAAACAAACTCTCTTTTTCTGCCATATTTGCTCATTTATCATTTCTATTTCTGTTGGTTTATAAATTGTTGAACTGATTACGAAGTTTAATTTATAGATCAGAAAAATGAATTTTAAAAACTATACTATAAAATCGCAAGAGGCTGTTCAGCAGGCACAACAATTAGCCATGAGCAAACAGCATCAGGCTATAGAAAATGGTCACTTATTGCAAGCTATACTTGAAGTAGATGAAAATGCAACGCCCTTTTTATTAAAAAAAATGGGAGTTAATGTAG
>CAJXFJ010000399.1 GCA_913052515.1 uncultured Flavobacteriales bacterium
TAAAATATAAAAATCTAACTATTATGGGTGTAGGTCCTTTTAAGAAATATGATGATGCAATTCAAGAACAAGAGTTAATAAAGTCAAATGGCTTTAATGAGGTGTTTATTGTCGCATTCAATAAAGGAAAAAAAATTCCACTAGAAGAAGCCATAAACCATACCGATTGAATTTCGTATAATTTACACCTGGAAAGAGCCTTAAGTGAGTAGTTTATTAAAAAGAATATTTCAAAATCATAGCACAAGAGTACTTGTGTTGTTGTTTTTTGCGCTATTTATTTTAATCGCATACTTTTTAATTCATTCTTACATCGTTCAATTAGATATTCATAAGAATAGAATTTTATCTAAGCTAGAAGCAGTTGTTTCTACAGCATCAACTCAGTTAGATGGCAATCAAATTGAATATTTGTTTGATAGTCATAAAGAGAAAGATGACATTCAAACAAATTATCAAGATCGTGTATATCAATTGCTTCATGAAAGTCTTCTCACCATTCAAAATCAGAATGATTTAAGTAGTTCAATATATACGTTGACCTACGATTCAACTGCAAATCTCTTCTTGTTCGGGGTTAGCTCTTCAACAAAGCCTTTTTTCAGACATGAATATGATCACTTCCCAGATAAACTTTTGAAATCATATCACGAAGGGGGAAGGATTGATGTTTATAAAGATAAAAATGGCTATTGGCTTTCTGCTTTTTCTCCAATACGAAATACAAAGGGAGAAACGGTTGCCATAGTTCAAGCAGACCAGCGTTTTGATGAGTTTTTGGTAGAGGCTCAGAAAGAAATTTTCATAAATATTGGAATTTCAATTGCATTTGCAGTTGTTTTGCTTTTCTTCTTAATTCGTTCTATGCGAACAATTTTGTCTAAAGAAGAAGAATTGACGGCAAACCTTATACAATCAAAATTAGCTTTAGAACAAAAAAATCAAGATACTTTAGATAGCATTATTTATGCTAAAAAAATCCAAGATGCTATTTTGCCATTACATTCAAAAATGAAGCAATGGCTTCCTGACTCTTTTATTTTTCATATTCCAAGAGACATTGTAAGTGGAGATTTTTATTGGTTTAAAAAAGTAGGAAATCGAATTTACATAGCATGTGTAGATTGCACAGGACATGGAGTTCCAGGTGCATTTATGTCTATGATTGGAACCATACTTTTAGATGATATCATTGAGAAAAAAAGAATTACAGAAGCTGATGAAATATTAAATGAGTTACACCAAAGTGTTGTAAACGCACTGAAACAAAACAAACGTTCAAAGGCTTCTCAAGATGGGATGGATATTGCCTTATGTATCATTGATGAGTCAAAAGAAAAAATGCAATTTGCCGGAGCTTTCAGACCATTGATTCAAATTAGAGATAAACATTTAAGCCGTATTAAATCAGATTCTGCACCGATTGGAGGGTTTAGGGGAGAAGCCCCTCACTTTAGCAAACATGAAATTGATATTAAGAAAGGGGACTGTTTTTATATATACACCGATGGTTATGCAGATCAATTCGGAGGGGAAAACAACAAAAAGTACATGACACGCCGCTTTAGACAATTTCTTTTAAAAATTCATAGAGAAGACTTTGAATCACAAAGAGAATTGCTTCAGCAAGAGTTTGATCAGTGGAAAATTTCCAGCGAACAAGTAGATGATGTGTTAGTAATTGGGTTTAGAGTTTAAAACTCTATTTAAACTCGGCAGTAAAAGTACCTCCGCTAATTACAATTTGTTTTCCTGCAGAATTCTCAACAGTCATTGAAAAGCTACCTTCATGCGTATTTGGGCCAACAACACTAAAGTTAAGCTGTCCTGAAGTTGCATAAAATGTAACAGAGTCTTCTAATGATATAAAATCTGTAGAGTAAAACCCGGAAATCAACGAAGTATCGCTTAATTCATAAGTAACACCTACTTCTGGGATAAAATCAGAGGTATCAAATGCAGCTACCGTAAATGATAAATATTTATATGGATCGATTGCTGAAGTGACTTGATCACTTCCTTCTAAGTCGTAAACATCAAAAGAATTATTTACCGTATCTACTTGGCAAATCGCAAAGCTTATTGCCTCTCCATCAGCAGTAAAAGACATTGATTGATTGCTAATTACTCCGCCATTTCCACTTCCGTTCCCATTACCTGATGGTGGAAGATTTGGTTTTTCACCAGTAGCTTCTTCGTCATAAAATGGATTATCTGCAAAAGCGGTTTCTTCGCCACAAGAGATTAAAAACAGAGAGCTTATTAATGTAAAGTAGAATAAAGTTTTTAGTTTCATGGCTTATAATTTTGAAAGCGCCTAAAAGTACTAGAAACTAAATAGATAGTCAAGTTAAATCTGGAAAATAAAAAAAGCCTTA
>CAJXFJ010000400.1 GCA_913052515.1 uncultured Flavobacteriales bacterium
AGCGAAATAAGATAATCAATTGCATGCCGCGCTTGGGGTAATTTATGATTCAAATACAGCCTATTATTTACTTGGGGGGTCATTTCAAGCCTATAAAAACTCAGGTGCCATGAGTTTACTCATGTGGAACGCTATAAAAGATGCTAAGCATACAGGCATAAAGCAATTTAATTTTGAAGGAAGCAGTATTCCATCTATTGAAAACTATTTGAGAGGATTTGGCGGAAAGCTCAACTCTTTCTGCAGAATGACAAAGTACGATTCTAAAAGTTTAGCAATATTAAAAAACCTAAAAGCATAAACTACTTTTAGGTTTTAAATAGATGTTATAAAACAACTAAACCCGTTCCCCTTTTAACTTCTCATTCCAATTTAAATGTGATAAAGTACCTGTAATCACTAAAGCATTTGTTTTATGCCAGGATAATCTGATTCTTGATTCCTAAATTTTATTACATTCTTATATCTAGTGTAACTTAAATTACATAAAAACGTAATATTTGAATGACTTAAATGAAAGCTAAAAGCATTAGATGCGATTAGATTAAACCAACTTGAAACATGAGCAATATTAAAAAGCTATTTTCCTTTTTATTGCACCTTGGTGTAAACCCAAATCATATTGCCAAACAGAATGAAACAATTCTAATGAATAGAATTATCATCGGTCAATTCTTTGTAGTATTGGTATATATTCCCTTTGAGTTTATGATTTATGGAAATGTCGTAGGGAAAAGTCTTTTCTTTTACCTAATCGGAAGTTTCATTCCACTTTTATTAAACTACTACAATAAAGTATCATGGGCAAAAATTGTGTTTATGTTATTAGTCAACGCTATGACATTTGCATTAGTTATTCAAAGTGGCGGCATACTTGAAAATGAATTTATTTTCTTATCAAATTCATTGCTTGGCTTTTTATTATTTAAAGACAATAAATTCATTGTTTTTGGCCAATTGGCATTAACCCTTGTCCTTTTTTATCTATCAAAAGAAGTTAGCAGCTTTTTGCCACCATCGGTAAAACTGAGCTCACTAGACATTGTATCCTTAAGGAACATTACAAATTTCATCACATTCTTTTTAATGTGGATTATGATTTATCAGTTGCAAAAAGTGTGGAGTGAAAACCAGAATAAATTAAGACAGAAGAACGATGTCATTGAAACAAAAAACAAAGAAATAAATGATAGTATTTTATATGCAAAACGCATCCAGCAAGCTATTATACCACATCGAAGTATTGTAAGAGACTTTTTTTCGAATGGATTTTGTTTAGTAGTACCTAAAAGCGAATTGAGTGGCGATTTTTCATTCTTTCATCGCACAGATGAAAAAACCGTATGGGTTGGTGCAGCTGACTGCACTGGTCATGGTATCCCGGGTGCTTTGGTATCTGTGTTGGGTATTTCTACACTACACAAGGCATTGGTAGACCAAAATTTAGATACCCCCAATCAAGTACTAGATTTTGCTTCAAATGAAATCGAAAGTAGTTTAAACCGATTTTCAAACAGCATCATCAAAGATGGTATGGATATCAGTCTTTGTAAACTTCAAAAATTAAATGATAGATACCTTCTGCAATGGTCAGGAGCAAATAACCCACTTTGGATTATACCTCCCGACATAACGCAAATGAAATTACCTGATGACCACTATACCCTTTTTGAATATGAAGGCGTAAGTCTAATTACATTAAACCCTAACAGACAACCTATTGGTGTTTTTAGCAAACGGGAACCTTTTACTCTAATTGAACTAGAAATTCCCAAAGGAAGCAGACTATTTGCATTTTCTGATGGCTATGCCGATCAGTTTGGAGGGGAGCGAAATAAGAAAATGACCAAAGGGAAATTCAGAAAACTAATTATGAGTTTACAAAGTGAGCCCATAGATCAGTTTGAAAGTATACTTTATAAATACATTTCTGATTGGTCAAAGGGATTTGAGCAAGTAGATGATATTTTGATCATTGGCATGGAACTATAAAAAAAGGGAAGCATATCTGCTTCCCTCTTTTTTTTCCTTTTCTAAGAAAACTACTTAGCGTAGTTTACAGCTCTTCTTTCTCTTATTACAGTTACTTTAACTTGTCCTGGATACGTCATTTCGGATTGTATCTTCTGAGCAATATCAAATGAAATCTTATCCGCTTCAACATCGCTTATTTTTTCAGATTGAACAATAACGCGAAGTTCTCTACCGGCTTGAATTGCATAGGCTTTTTCAACTCCTGCATGAGACATCCCTAAATTCTCTAATTCCTTAATACGATTAATGTAGGATTCAACGATTTCTCGTCTTGCACCAGGTCTTGCTCCTGAAACAGCATCACAAACCTGAACAATTGGAGAAATCATCGTATT
>CAJXFJ010000401.1 GCA_913052515.1 uncultured Flavobacteriales bacterium
TAAATACAATTAATAATCAAAGTGAAGCATGAATCAAGAAACCGATTTACTGACTCCTATGCAACGATTTCTCAGGTTACTGAAACCTGATGGTCAAGATATTCGAAACGTTTATATCTATGCTATTTTTAATGGAATTGTCAACCTTTCGCTTCCTTTAGGGGTACAAGCCATTGTTAACTTAATTCAAGGTGGTAGAGTTAGCACTTCCTGGATGATTCTTGTTGGCTTGGTGGTTCTGGGTGTAGCCATTACTGGAATTTTGCAAATCTATCAGCTTAGAATTGTAGAAAACCTGCAACAAAAAATATTTACACGGGCCGCCTTTGACTTTACTTACCGCATTCCAAAAATAAAAATGGAAAAGCTATACACTGAATATGCCCCTGAATTAGTGAACCGTTTTTTCGATGTCATGTCTATTCAAAAGGGACTTTCAAAAATATTAATCGACTTTACAGCAGCCTCACTTCAAGTGATTTTTGGTTTGCTCTTATTATCATTTTATCACCCATTTTTTATCCTTTTTAGTTTACTATTAGTGGTGATGGTGATTATTATTTTTCGATTAACAGCAAAAGTGGGTTTAAACAGAAGTTTAGAAGAATCGAAAAGAAAATACCAAACTGCTCATTGGCTGGAGGAACTTGCAAGAACTAACATCACCTTTAAACTATCAGGTTCTACTGGTTTGGCGATGAAAAAAACCGATGAAAATGTCTCCCAATACTTGAACGCCAGAGAAAGTCATTTCCAGATATTGGTTAAGCAATACTCATTACTGGTTGTATTTAAAGTAATTGTAGCGCTAGGACTTTTAGCTATAGGTGGAATTTTGGTAATGGAGCAACTGATGAATATAGGACAATTCGTTGCTGCTGAAATCATCATCCTTTTAATCATGAATTCAGTTGAGAAACTGATCCTTTCTCTAGAAACTATTTATGATGTATTAACCGGCTTGGAAAAGGTAGGCCAAGTTACCGATTTGGAGATTGATGAATCCAAGGGAGTTAATTTAAAAGAATATGAATTAAAAGATGGAATTAATCTAAAAGTTGAACGCTTAAACTATAAATATCCTGATTCAGAAACAGCTACTTTAAAGAACATCACATTCGAATTAAAAGCCGGAGAATCAGTCATTATCAGCGGTGCGAACGGTTCCGGAAAAAGTACTTTACTCACCTTAATTGCAGGCTTGTATGATATCAAAGATGGTCAAATACTTTATGAAGACTTCAGTAAATCAACCATTTCAACTGAATCATTAAGATATATCATTGGAGATTGCTTATCACAAGAAATGCTTTTTCAAGGTACTATCATTGAAAATATTTGCATGGGTCGAAAAATTGATATGCCTAGATTGAAAGAAATCTCAAATGCAGTAGGACTTACCCCTTTTATAAATGCTCAGAAAAAAGGATTTAATTCGCTAATAGACCCACAAGGCAAGCGCTTACCAAGAAGTGTGATTCAAAAAGTGTTGATTGCTCGAGCTATTGCAGATCATCCTAAGCTATTGATTTTTGAAGAAAACCTTGAATCGATTGATAAGGCAGATCGACAAAAAATCATTGACTACATCACTAAAGAAGATAATGGGTGGAGTTTAATTGCTGCCAGCAATGATGACTATTTCCGTTCAAAAGTTGATCGAGTAATTGAATTGGAAGAAGGTTCTATTGTATCAGTTTCAACAAATAAAAGCAAATAAAGATGCTAAATATTTCGAATCACGACTATCCTGAAAATATTGATTTAGAAGCCTATGAATCAACCAGAAGAGTTGAAAAATTAAGTTCTGGTAAAGTTCTACTTCGTTTGTTGTACTTCTCTTTTGGGCTAGGGTTTATTATTTTGTTTCTTCCATGGACTCAAAATATTAGAGCCCTTGGAAGTGTTACTACTTTGTTTCCTGATCAAAGACCGCAAACACTCCCTTCAATTATTGCAGGAAGAATTGAAAAATGGTTTGTTAGAGAAGGTGAATTTGTTAATAAAGGGGATACAATTCTATACATTTCTGAAGTAAAAGAAGACTACTTAGACCCAGATTTACTAGACCGCACAAAGGATCAGTTAAAAGCTAAAGAGTCTACGGTTCAATCCTATATGGAAAAAGTAAAAGCCTTGGATGTGCAAATTGATGCTTTGGTTGAAACAGGAGAGCTAAAACAAAAACAAGCACGAAATAAACTTAGGCAAGCAAACTTAAAAGCCAAAAGTGATAGTATTAAACTAGAAGCTGCAAAAACAAATTATGGCATTGCAGAAAAGCAATTTGAACGTTTGCAAAAACTCTATGATGATGGGTTAAAATCATTGACTGATTTGGAGTCTAGAAAGTTGACCTTACAAAA
>CAJXFJ010000402.1 GCA_913052515.1 uncultured Flavobacteriales bacterium
GGTCTCAAACACCAATGCCTTCGGGCGTGCCGGTTCGACTCCGGCCCTGGGTACTTGGTGATCAAATCACCTTCTTTCTTTGAAGCGAGCTATAAATATAGCTCGCTTTATTTTTTTGGAGCAATAATTAAGAGCGATGAATTCGCTGTGATTTGGCCTAATCCAGAAGATACTTCAGCGAATATATTTTTGAATTTAGCTTATCTAGCTAAGCGAATAGCATTCTCAAAAAAATATCATACCCTTCTAATTTTCTGTATTTTAGAATTCTCAAATAGCTAAAATGATTTCACCTCTAGTACAAAAAGATGATGGTGACCGAGTAGAAAACTTAAAACTTTATCAAATACACGGCACAGCTTCTGAAATAGATTATGACCACATAGCAAAAATGGCAAGTTCAATTTGTGAATGCCCAATTTCATTGGTCAGTTTTATTGATGGCAAACGACAATGGTTTAAGGCTAGCGTTGGAACAAACTTAAAAGAAAACACCCGTGAGCTTGCTCTATGTTCTCACACGATAAACGATATTAAAAACACGACCTACATACCCGATACAACAAAAGACATTCGTTTTAAACATCACCCCATTGTAGATGGGCCAGCTAACATCAAGTTTTACGCTGGGGTCCCTATTATTAGTCCTGAAGGGTATGCGCTAGGAACAGTTTGTGTGATGGACCACCAAGCCAAAAGATTAAAACAGTCGCAATTAAATGCGTTAATTCATCTTCGAGACTTAACACAAGACATTTTAGCGATTCGCAGAGCTAAACTTGAAAGCAAATGCTAATCTCTATTTAATTCATTCAAATTATTTATTTCAATAAACAATTCCGTTGAATGAGTAACGAACTGAAAAACTTCTACGCAAAAAGCCGAAAAGATTGGAGAAGTTGGTTAGAAAAGAATCATGAATCGGAAAATGCCATTTGGCTAGTATTTTACAAAGTTTCTAGCTCTAAACCTTCATTAAGTTGGAGTGAAGCAGTAGATGAAGCACTATGCTTTGGGTGGATTGATAGCACTAAAAAAACAATAGACCAAGATAGTTACAAGCAATATTTTAGCAAGAGAAAGGCAGTAAGCAATTGGTCTAAGATTAACAAAGAGAAGGTTGAGAAGCTAATTGAAGATCAACAAATGACCAAAGCAGGGTTTCATAGTATAGAAGTTGCAAAAAAGTATGGATCTTGGTATGCTTTAGATAAAATAGAAGATTTAATTATGCCAGATGACTTGAAGGAAGCAATGAATCAATACTCAAATGCAATGGAGTACTACGAGTCCTTAAGTAAGTCAGCTAAAAAATTGCTTTTACACTGGGTGTACTCAGCCAAAAAAACTGAAACGAGAGAAAAACGAATCTTACAAATTACCGAAGCAGCAAGTAAAAAAGAAAAACCAAAAGGTTTCTGAGAATTACTTTTATTCTGTACCTTGTTTATTGAAAACTAACGATTATTTAAAATGACTGACTTTCTTAAAAATACTTGGAGATTATATATTAATAGCTTATCTGCCACCGCCTTTAAAGTTTTAGTTGTTATCTCGCTATTATTTGCATCAAATCATTTAGGGGCCCAATCTTTTTATGCAGGTGACACGATAAACACAAATTTTCAATTGGTCAACCAAGGTATGCCAGTCATTCCTTTAGAAATTGATGTTGACAATGATGGTGTAAATGATATTTCTTTCCAAAGTTTAATACATGGCTCTTCTAGTGGTACAGCTTCCAGAACTGTAATACAGAAATCACATCAAAATTCGAATATATACTTTAATTACGACACTTTGAAAGTATGCAGTTTGGTTCCAGCTTTTGGTACCGCTCTGGGAGCAATCCCTTTAAATCATGGAGCACCAATTACAGACCTTATGTTTCAAAGTGATACCTCTCAAAAAGTTTACCTGAGCTTAAATAACACATATACTCCACCATGTTACTTTAACACAACTATTGGGTTGGACACTTTTTACATTGCATTTCAAAAACATGCCCCACACGATACGCTATTGGGTTGGATTCTATTTACACCCTCTAAGGTTATTTCTGTCGCAATTCAGAAAGCAGGAAGGGTAACACATATTATTGAGAACAAAGAAGAAAATCAGTTTAGCATCTTTCCTAACCCCGCTGACAATCAGATTAATATTGAATGGAATTCATCAGGAAGTCAATCCATTTATATTTTTGATTCACAAGGAAGAATGGTATTTGAACTAGAAGACTTAAAGGAAAACCGCTTAAAACTAAATGTAGACTCTTTTAAAATTGGCATTTATTTTATTCAAATTAAATCGAAAAAGGACGAGATAAGCACAAGAAAACTTCTTATTAGATAGTAACAATGA
>CAJXFJ010000403.1 GCA_913052515.1 uncultured Flavobacteriales bacterium
CAGGGAGTCAAATCGATACACGCCCTGTAAAAGATGTTAGTCATCTTTTAAATGTTCCTCAAAAATTTAAAATTTTAAAAATGGACTTAAAGCGCAATAACATTGTTGTAAGTAGAAGATCTGTTTTAGAAGAAATGCATAAAGAAGTTAGAGAAGAAAGATTTTTGCAATTAAAGCTCGGTGATGTTGTTGAAGGTAAGATTAAAGCAATTACAGACTATGGAGCCTTCGTAGATCTTGGGGGTTATGATTCTTTGTTACACAGTAGTGATTTAACTTATAAAAGAATTGCTCATCCATCAGAAATTTTAAAGATTGATCAAAATGTAAAAGTTAAAATTATAAAAGTTGATCCTGAAAAAAATAGAGTTTCAGTTGGCATGAAACAACTTGAAGAAGATCCGTGGACTAAAGTAAAAGACTCCTTAAAGATTAACGATAAAGTTAGCGGTGTTGTAACGAATGTTGCAGATTATGGAATATTTATAGAAATTGAAAATGGAATTGAAGGATTATGTCATAAAGATATGTTGACATGGAACCAAAAACAAAATTCTAAGCCTGGAAATTTATATGCTAGATCACAGTCAGTAGATTGCCAAATTTTAGAAATTGATCATGAAAAAAGAAGACTTAGTCTTGGAATAAAGCAACTGACACCAAACCCATGGACTAAATTTAATGAAATTAACCCTGTAGGTTCCATTCTAGATCTAACAGTTGACTCTATTAAAGAAAATATGATGTTTTGTGCATTAGATAGTGAAATTGACGGTGCAATATTTAGTAAAGATCTATCCTGGGATAACGATCCAAAAGAAGAAATAAAAAAGTATAAGGTAGGCGACAAAATCAAGGCTAAGGTCATTTCAAATGATGATAAAAAAATCTCACTTTCTGTGCGTGAAGTTGATGGAAATCCTTTTGATGAGCTTCAAGGAAAGAAAAAAGGTGATATTGTAACTTGTAGTGTTGTTGAAATAGCTGATTTTGGAGTAACAGTGAGAATTGGTGAAAAGGGACCAAAAACTTCTATAAAGAAAAATGAATTAGCTCTTCATAAATCTGATGCAAGACCTGAAAGATGGGCAAAAAATGATAAATTAGATGCACAAATAACTTCGATTGACCTCTCCGCCCATAAAGTCTCCCTATCTATCAAAAGTCTAGAAGAATCTACTGAAAAAGAAGCAATCGAGAAGTATGGCGCTAAAGATTCTGGTGCTTCTTTAGGTGCAATACTTGGAAAAGCTTTGGGTAGAAACAAAACTGAAGAATAAAATTCTTCATAATCAATCATTTACATTAAATTTCATTATCCTATAATTAAGCTATGAGCTTAATAAAATCTCAATTAATTCAAAATATTACTGAAGCAAATCCGCACTTATTCGTTAGGGATGTTGAAAGAATTGTAAACACAATTTTCAATGAAATTACTCAATCTTTGGCTGAAGGGAAAAGAGTTGAACTAAGAGGATTTGGTGCTTTCTCAGTGCAGCATAGAAAACAAAGGGTTGGAAGAAACCCTCGAACTGGAGAGTCAGTAAATGTTGAAGAGAAGTTCATTCCAAGGTTCAAAACAGGAAAAGATTTACGATTAAAGTTAAATTCTAAAAATAATGCTTCTAACAATTTACAAGAAGATAACTAAAATTAAACTTCTGGTAATTCACTTTGAATAAAAATCCTATTTTTTGTGCAATAGACACAAACGATATTGAAACTGCAACTAAAATTGTTGGTCAAATTAAATCATATATCGGGGGAATTAAGTTGGGCTTAGAGTTTTTTACTTCATGCGGAATATCAGGTTGTCATACAATGAAAGAATTTGGATTGCCATTATTTGTCGATTTAAAATTGTATGATATTCCAAATACAGTTACTTCAGCTTTAAGAGGAATTTTTTCACTAGAACCAGAATATACAACTCTTCATATCTCTGGAGGATCGGAAATGTTAAGACAAAGTGTTAATTTGAAGAAAGAGATTAAAAGTAAAACAAATCTTTTGGGCGTGACAATACTTACTAGCTTTGATGACAATACGATAGATGAATTAGGATTTGGTTCTTCAGTAAAACATTCAATTGAGCAACTCACTTCAATTGCCGATGAAAGTGGTTTAGATGGAATAGTTTGTAGTCCTCTTGAAGTAAGTGGTATTAAGAAAACTTATAATGATAAACTAAAACTAGTTGTTCCTGGAATTAGAAGTACAAATAACATAGAAGATGACCAAAAAAGAACTCTTTCAGCTAAGGAAGCAATTGTTGCTGGTGCAGATATTCTTGTTATAGGTCGACCAATCACTAAAGCTGAGAACCCAGAAAAAGCTGCTGAAAATTTAT
>CAJXFJ010000404.1 GCA_913052515.1 uncultured Flavobacteriales bacterium
ACTCAAAACCTTGATTCGCTCAAAGTCAACCAATTCAATTTTTCGATTCGACATGGCAATCCAAGCGTTGGTTCTGATTTGTGGTGCGTGCATTCCACCTGCCTTTTCAGCAATTTGCATTATGGAAAGTTCAGGATTGGAGCTGTAATGTCTCATACTATCCATCAATCTCTTTTGCTTTGGAATGATTTGTTCAATCGCAATTTTACTTTCCGTCAATTCCTGATGTATGGACTTAAAAATTTCGTCCATGTACTTTTCATCTTTTCGCTGTTCATTCCAGCTATTAATGAATAATGCAATTAATATTCCTGCAACTACAGGAATCATCTGAATTAAAATCTCAGTGAATGTTTTTTTCATAGCTTACAATCTAGGAGGCTTAAATTTAAAGAATAGGGACAGGTATAAAAGTAATGTCATTTTTTCTTTTCGAGCTGCATATTTCACATTGTTTTGTCTATACAGCTGCTTGCTGATGTAAACTTTCAAGGTCAACTGAATTACTTAATTATTCTCACCTCCTTGTATGCCTTTTTTTATTTTTTCTAAATTCTCAAAGTATTTCCAATGGTTGAAATTTCGGCTTGATTCTCTGGCATTCTTTGAATACACCCAATACGCTTCATGATTCATCCTTTTTAGTTGAGTCAATCTTTCGTTAAACGCTGATGATGAGTCGCAGATAAAGCCATTAAAGCCGTTTACAACAACATTATTGTTTTCAGCTAAATCATTGCAGATTACCGGAACTCCATTATTCATATACTGTTTTGCCTTAATACCCGACTTTGCGACTTGAATAGGATGGTTAAGAAGAGTGGCAATTCCAACATCAAATTCAACAATCATTTTTTGTATAGATACTTCATCTTTCCAATCAATATTTTTCAAGATATCCACTTCAATATTTTTGTGCTCTTTGAAGTAATCAATCAATTCCCTTTGATCATTTGGCTTAGTAATTCCAATCATAACTAACCGACAATTAAAGCTAAGTGCTTTAAGCGCAGGAAAAAGATATTGATACAAGCTGTCTTTATGGCCCCATCCAAAGCCACCAATCCAGCCAATGGTAAAAATCGAGTTCCTTTCACTTTTTACTATTCCATAATCTGGAGTTGGTGAAGTAGTATGATATACATTTTTGTTAAACGCTTTTAGGTAGTTTGCAATTGCAGGACTGCCTGCAGATATGCTGTTGCACTTGCTAGCAAAAAAGTGGATTGTCTTCGGATTGTGTTCAAGATAGTCAGCATCATCAAGATCGTAAACGGTTAATTTTTGCCTTACAACAACCAGTAATTTTAGAAGATTAGAATAAATGAAGTTAGATCTCACTCTTTGAATAACAATTAGAGAGCCTTTTTTAGGAAAAAATAATGCTTGAAAGTATGTCCAAATGAACGCAAACATTCTTTTCAGAGAGTAAGACGGAATAATTAGGTGACTATTGATATTTAACTTCTCTTTGGCAAAGTCTAATGGATACTTTGCTCTATATCTAACGCTAGGAGAATCGAGTTTATAGTAGGCGAACCAATAAATATGTTTGATGTGCTTGTCGGTCATTCAATTTATGAAGTGGAAATTAAAGGTTAATCTAGTTAACCCTTCTGCTCTTGATAAAGATACAATTTCCCGCATTGGGTTGGGTAGGGCAGTTTAGCTCTTAGCTAAAACTGTTTTGTGTTTTTGTTAAAACAAAAACATTAAGATGACTTTTTATATTGATAAAGGATATGAAGCATAGAATGCAAGTTTGCGATTACGGAGACAGCTAAAACAAGATAAAGTTATAGTTGAATGAAACAAAAAATACAGATTTTTTACTTAGTTTGTAGCATAGTTCTTTGTTAGCAAAAGTTATTCTTTTATCAACTTAATTACACTCTGCCCTTCATTTGTACTTATTTTTAAAAAATAAACACCAGGACTGCCCTCAATATTAATTTCCTCATTAATAACTGTATTGAGTTCTTTTGAGAAAACTTCTTTTCCCTGAATATCAGAAAGACTTATTGAAACATTCTGAAATGCTTTTTCAAATGAAATATGCACTATACCATTTGTAGGGTTGGGAAAGGAAGAGATTTTAATTCCATTTTTAATTTCAAAGGAACTGGTTGGCAAGCTTTGGCTCATTTTATGAACGAAAATATCTTCTAAACTAACAGCATTCAAGATAGTTACTCCAACACCAGGATCAAAATCCACAGAGTCAAGAAAACTTCCTGTAGTATATATATTACCAAGGTGATCTATGTCAATAGAAGAAGCAATCTCTTCTGATGGGCCACCATATGAAAGTGCCCAAACGAAGTTTCCTGAACTATCAATTTTTTGAGTAAA
>CAJXFJ010000405.1 GCA_913052515.1 uncultured Flavobacteriales bacterium
ACTTTTGATTTAATAGACTTAATAAAATTAGCCGTAGAAACTAAATGTTTATTTACGCCTAATTCTTTAGGATCTAGTCCCATAGCCATTCCTACGAGTTGAGGAAGATGCAAAATTGGTAAATCAGCTTTACCTCTTTTATTTTGTTTCCTTGCCTTGGCCTGGTAACCATCTAGATTCAAATGACATAATGGGCAGGGAGTCACCATTGCATCTGCTCCATTATCTTTAGCATCGCCAGTATGTTTTGCTACCATTTTCAATGAATTCTTTTGGTTAATTAATAATATTGGAAATCCACAACATCTTGTTTTCCCAGCATAGTCAGTTGACTGTGCACCAGTGGATTCAATAACAATATCAAGTGAATGCTTTCGTTTAGGGTTGGCTGACATTCCAAGTGCATCTGATGGCCTAATGAGATAGCACCCATAGAAAGGAGCAAAGTTAAACCCTGACAAGTCTATATTAAACATTTTTTGGAGAGTATCAATTCCTATATCTTCAAGCAAAATCCAAAGCAAGTGTTTTACTTCGGTTTTTCCTGAATAATGCAAACCTTCTTTAGCAAGCTCTTCATTTATTTCATCGAGATATTCTTTATCGTTTACAACTCTATGGTTTGCTTGAGATATGACTCCTTGGCAAGTTGAACAAATTGTCATAATGGAAAGACCCATTTCTTCTGCTAGTGCCAAAGTTCTAATATTTAATACGTCGCCTAACTTTTGATTTTTTTCCTGAAGTACACCTGCACCTGTACAGGCAGCTTTCTCTATTTCCTCAAGTTCTATTCCTAGCTTATCAACAACCATCATAGTCGATTTATACAATTCTGGAGCTGCACCTCTTGCTACGCAACCTGGATAAAAAGCATACTTCATTTAATCTTCCTCACTTCCTTGATTATCAAGCCTTTCAGCAATAGATGTAACTTTTTTCATATCTTTAGGTCTATGAGGTAAAATCGGCGGTAATTTCCCTTTTAATAATGATTTTATACCTATTTTTGCTAAGTCAATTAATCCGGAAATATTAAGTAGGCCAGTACTTTCTAAAGCTAACCTTGTTTCATCAAGCCTTCCATGTTTTTTAATAGAATCATTAAAACTTTCAGTGTGTCTATACCCGCTTGTATTTGTATACCCTTCTTCAATGGCTAGATCTCTCATTTTTACTATTCTTTCCATTGGGGCAACATCTTTAGGACAAACTTCAACGCATGCCAAACATCTTGTACAATCCCAAACTCCGGTATTTTCATTTAAATTACCAAGCCTAGAATTTGTTTCTTCATCTCTTGGATCAACAACAAATCTATAAGCTTTAGCAAGGGCAGCTGGACCAGTAAAAGTTGGATCAACTTCTAATGCAGTACATTCTGAAACACAAGCTCCGCACATTATACAATTCATGACACCAAGCAAATGAGTCATACTTTCGTTTGATGCTATGTGTTCAGCTTCGGGTTCAAATGATGTTTTAACATAAGGATCAACACTTTTCATTTTTGACCAAAAAGAATCCATCTCAGTAACTAAATCTTTTATTACTGGGAAATTACCCATAGGCTCAACAGTTATAGGTTCTCCATCAGGTGATACTTCTTTTATGCGCGTTTTGCATACTAATTTCGCTGATCCATTAACCCTCATAGAACAAGAACCACAAATCGATGCCCTGCAAGAACACCTTAAACTCAATGTTCCATCTTGCTGCTCTCTAATTTTTATTAAACTATCTAATATAGTTGAATCTTCAGCAACATCTATAGAATAATCTTGAAAATAAGTGTCTTCACTTTCTTCAGGATTAAATCTTTTAACTTTAATTAAAGCTTCCAATTAATAAACTCTCTCGGTTGGTTCCCAGTCTGTAATAGTAACTTTTTCGCTCGTTGTATTCAACTCTTCGCCATTATATTCAACAATAGTATGTTTTAACCAATCCTTATCATTTCTTTTAGTAATGTCAGTTCTAAAATGAGCTCCCCTACTTTCAAATCTTGCATTAGCACCTTGGCAAATTGAATCTGCTACATCAACCATGAATTCTAATTCAAGATATGAAGTTAAATCAGTATTGAAAATTTTACCTTTATTTTCTATATAAACATTAGGAAGCTGAGCCCTAACGTCTTTCATTCCTTCAATTGCAAAATTTATGCTATCAGTATCTCTCCATACCCCAATCCCCTTTGTCATGGTCGAGCCCATCTTGTCTCTTAGTTCAGCTGACCTCATACCTTTGGGCCTATCAATAATTGATTGTATTCTGGATTTTTCCTTTGAAAGTTCTTTAGGATCTAATTCAAAGTTTTTGATA
>CAJXFJ010000406.1 GCA_913052515.1 uncultured Flavobacteriales bacterium
GGGCTATCAGTAAGCCAAAAGCTATCATTGATATTGCTATAATTGTTTTTTTCATCAATTGCTATTCGTGTTTTTCCATTTAATTAAAACCCTGCGTTAGTCCATTCAATTTTTAAATTTTGAATTCTCAACTAAATCGCCTACTGCCAAGATAGACATTTAAGTCTTAATAATAGTGCTAATGGGCTAAGAATGAGTTTAGTGAATAAGCCTATACATAAAATAATAAATCCTCACGGATTTCTCATCCAAGTTTCGTTCTACAATGGCATCAATTAGGCCGTTGCTTTTGTACAAAAATCCAAGTTTTCGTTTCAGCTTTCCATTGTCAAAGTATAGCACTTCATCCAGCTGATTGGCTTTGTAAAAGAACTTCGTTAGCTGTTCTTCTTGCTTGGTAAAATAGCTGAGTTGTTTTATGGTAGTAAGCTTCTCATCGGAGTAATTGTAATCAAAGCTAATGGCGCCATGCCCTCTGGTATACTTGGTTTTTTGTCTTTGAAGCTTAAAGTCATTCGTATACGTTTTTTGAATGCTTTTGAAGGAAATTCCAATGTCGTTTAAAATGCTAATGTGCTGCTCATATTGGCTAGAGTCGTAAGTAAATGTTCTGTAATACAAGGTGTCTAGCTTGGCTTTGCTCGCATCTATTTTGAGCTCGCTAATGGGTTTTTGGTTTTCATAATTGAAATAATAACTAAAATGAAATGGACCGTGAATCTCTTCTTTTTTATAAATCAATCCTTTGGCATTGTATTTCAAATTTTGCAAAGAAGTATCAATTCTATTGGTAAATACAAGGCTTTTCATGCTTTGGTCCAATTGTCCTTCTGCATTAAATTCATAATGTAGAAAGGCTCCTTTATTCTTGAATTTCTGACCATCTTTTTTGTCTTCAATTCGAATGTGAATGCTTTCAATTTGATTCGCTTTTACAAAAGCTTGATTAAAGTAATTGTCTAGTCCAAACCAGTCTTCATAGAAATTAAAGAGGTGTTGAGTTTGGGCTGTTTGACTTAAAAAAAGAAGGAGAGCAATAGCGATAATCCTCATGAATGTTGAGCAATTTGTTTTCTAGCTTCAGCTAGTTTAGAAACGGGCAATTGGCAGCTATTATTCTGACAAACATAAAAAACAATGGGTTTTTCAGTCAGTCGGTTTTTTAAGATTTCGATTTTCGTTTCTTGAATTTCTGAACCAAGAGTAAGTACATTCGGACAATAGTTTTGATACCATTCCAGCTGATTGGTTTTGGCTTTACGACCACATAAAGCTAATTCATAAAAAGGTTCGGTAAACCAAAGCAGTAGTTGTGCCCAATTGGAAGCAGCTGGTAAGTATTCGTCGAACTTAGACTGTACTGCAAGAAGCATTTTTTTACTGAGGTTTAAGAAAGTGCTTTGGGGATACATTTTGCCCAATATAAATAAGTTTTTAGCCATGCTGCTGTTTGAGGAAGGAATGACATTGTCGGTCAATTCAAACGTTCGGCTTATTAGAGCTTGATCTTGATTGGAAGTGAAGTAGAACAGATTGTGTTTTTCACTGTAAAAGTGTGTTATGCAATAGTTGGCCCATTGGTATGCTTGTTCCAAATAGCTTTCTTCAAAAGTGGCTTGGTAAAGAGCAATAAATCCTTCTATGGCAAAGCAGTAATCTTCTAAATACCCATTTATACTTGACTGACCATTTTTAAAGGTGTGTAACAATCTATGGTCTGCTTGTTTTTGGTGATTTAAAATAAACTCAGCCGTTTTTTTAGCAAGTGCTAAATGAGCTTTGTTTTGAAAACTTAAGTAGGCCTCGCAAAGGCCTTTAATCATGAGTCCATTCCAAGAGGTAATGCACTTATCGTCTAAAGAAGGACGTATGCGCTGGTTTCTTTTTTCGATTAATAGCTGTTTCCAGTCTCTTACTTTTGCTTCATATTCAGCCAATGGAATTTGGGCTTTTTCTGCTAAGTCTTTGTTTTCAGTATCTCTTAATAGAATGTAGTTGCCCTTTTCCCAAAAGCCTTTCTCCTTGACATTAAAATGATTTCGAAAAAGTCCAAAATCGTCTTTTAGAATGGCTTTTAATTCTGCTTCTTTCCAAACGTAAAACTTACCTTCCTCGCCTTCAGAATCAGCATCTAATGCTGCATAAAAAGCCCCGGAATCGTCCAATAGCTCCCTTTGAGCAAATACAATGGTTTCTTCTACAATTTCTTGATAAAGGGGATTAGGGTCTCTTCGAAAAGCGGTGGCATATAAATCAATTAATTGGGCATTGTCGTAAAGCATTTTTTCAAAGTGAGGAACC
>CAJXFJ010000407.1 GCA_913052515.1 uncultured Flavobacteriales bacterium
TCTCTCTGGTGTTATCATCTTCATCGCCTTTGCCCAACACAAATATAAATTCATCGCAAATGGGCAAAATGGATAAAATGGATTCTTTAATCGGATAATAAAGCTTAGAGACATTTCGGCCAAAACTGAAACCGCTTATTTTCATAGTGGAAAAAGATTTTTGCGAAGTTAGTGAATTTAGCAGGCTTAAAACGAATGGTAGAAACCGTTGCAGAAAGCTTAATTTTGCCGTTATGGAATCTATACGTCAACAAAAAATTGCGCGTCTCTTACAAAAGGAAGTTGGAGATATTTTTTCTAGAAATGAAGTAAGTGGTCTAAAAGGAACCATGATTTCTATAACGCAGTGCAGGGTTACACCTGATTTGGGAATTGCCAAATTGTATGTCAGTTTGTTTCCAGTTGACGATAAGGAAGAAGCCATCAAAGAGCTTCAATCACAAGCAACAGAGATTCGATATGTACTTGGCCGAAAAGTGGGTAAACAATTACGTCATATTCCTGAATTGCATTTTTATTTGGATGACTCTTTTGATTACGCTGAAAAAATTGACCAGCTTTTAAAGTAAATCGTGAACGTCTCCTTTTACATTGCCAAACGGTACTTGATTTCTAAAAAATCGCATCATGCGGTTAATATCATTTCTTGGGTATCTGTTATCAGTGTGGGAATAGGCACTTTTGCATTGGTTGTCGTACTTTCTGCCTTCAATGGTTTAGAAGGTTTGGTAGAATCGCTTTTTGAATCTTTTGATTCTGATATTCGCATAGAAGCAAAACATAGCAAGACCTTTGATACCAATGAGATTGATTTTGATGTATTAAAGAATACCAAAGGAGTTGTAAACTACACCCAAGTAATAGAAGAAGTAGTCGGTTTGCGCTACAAGAAAAATGAAGCCATTGCAACAATTAAAGGAGTTGAAGCAAGCTTTATTGAAATGAGTCAATTAGACAGCGCACTAATCGAAGGAGAGTCAGATTTAGTGAGAAACGAAATTCCCTTTGCTTTAACAGGTTATGGTTTGGCTTCTTCCTTGGGCTTGTATATGAGTCAATCTGCTGATAATCTCAGCATCTATGCCCCAAAACGTAAAATCAGATCTACTTTAAATCCGATGAACGCCGTTTACCAAAAGATGATTGCACCTGGAGGCGTTTTCTACATAAGTCCAGAATATGACAATAAATATGTAGTTGTCCCATTGGATTTCGCCAAATCGCTTTTGAGGTATGAAAATGAAATTACTTCAGTTGAAGTGAAAGCAGATGAAAACTACGACTTAGAGAAATTGAAAGTAGAACTCCAACAACAATTAGGAAGCAATTTTAAAGTGAGTAATCGATACGAGTTTAACGAATTGATTTACAAAACGAATAAAACGGAAAAATGGGTGATTTTCATGATTTTAGTTTTTATTCTTGTCATTGCAGCTTTTAACATTCTTAGTTCATTAAGTATGCTCATTTTAGAAAAGAAAAAAGACATACAAACATTGGTGAGTATGGGAGCTACCAAGAACTTGATACGTCGAATATTCTTTACCGAAGGATTGATGATTAATTTAAGTGGCGCTCTATGTGGAATGGCTTTAGGGCTAATCGTCTGTTGGCTTCAACAATATGTTGGACTAATCCGTTTGGAAGGAGGAATTGTAGAGTTTTACCCTGTAAAAGTAAAAGCCATTGAAATGGCTTATATACTTATAACAGTGCTAGCCATTGGTTTTTTAACTGCTTGGTATCCTGTCAGAAATTTGACGAAGATAGAGGACTAATTTCTATTCCTTTTTTCATGAACCAAAATAGTGGTTACACAATTCAAAGAACAAATTAGCAAGTACTAGGAAACAGAAATTAGACCATCACTAAAAGCCTGTTTAATCTCTTCAAAAGTCTCTTGAATTTCGCTATAATAATCTTGGGTAACCAATTTCATTCGGTGTTCCTTAAAGTGAGGAATTCCCTTAAAATAATTGGAATAATGACGCCTCATTTCCAACACGCCTAACTTTTCACCCTTCCACTTCACCGACATTTCTAAATGTCTTTCAGCAGCTTCTATTCGCTCATTCATCGTTGGTGGAGCCAATTGCTCTCCGGTAGCAAGAAAATGCTTCATTTCTCTGAAAATCCAAGGATATCCGATACTTGCACGGCCAATCATTACTCCATCCACTCCGTATTTATTCTTTTTCTCTAAAGCTATTTCACCTGAAAATACGTCTCCGTTACCAAATACAGGAATATGCAATCGAGGATTATTCTTCACTTCTCCAATTAATG
>CAJXFJ010000408.1 GCA_913052515.1 uncultured Flavobacteriales bacterium
GGTCCTGCTGGTGCACCTCCTTGCGTTGCACTTGTATCTTCTTGATACAATTTTGGGGCGTGCCATTTTTTTAATTGAGTATCTTCTTTACCAGTATTTGATTGCTCTTTATTTTCAGAAGCCATGTTGAGGAATGTTAAGTAGTAATGTTTCAAAATTAAATATTTTCACGTTTTAAAAATTGAACGAGAATTAAAAAATATAGAATTGAATTGAGCTGTAAGTTGCTTATGTGTTGTAAATCAGTGCGAAACTCTGAAATGATTTTTTTACTTTTTTTTATTCTAAACCATTTATTCTTTTCTGAATTGATATCAATTGAGTCTAACATCTTTAATAATTCATTTCGGTCTTTGTCAATTCGTTGATAAACAGAAGGAACATTGAAAATTCTTTTTTTGGTAAGATTCCAAACAATTTCTTTGGGCAAAATTTCACCTATCATAGTTCTAAAAGCAAATCGATTAACATTTTCTTTTATCGTTAGCTGTTGAGGCATATGAAAAGCTAATTGCAAAAGCTTTAAATCAAGCATAGGATAGCGGTACTCAATTTTATTAGCTCTTGCTAGAATTTCTTGGTTTTCGTAGCTTGCATTAAATCGTGGGTGATTTAAGCGCATAAGTTGGTATTCTTTAATACTTTTTGGAAGTAGTTTCTGTTTGTTCTGCTTAATTATAGATCGAAGTCTTTTATGGCTTACAATTTTATTGTCAATTAAATTTAAACGATAATAACCAAGGGGCTTTTTTGAAAGTGAAAATGAATTGATTGGAGTTAACTGCCGGATTAGAAAGCTTAAAAACTTTTTAGTCGCTCGAGATTTATACTCCTTCTTAAATTGAGTAAATAATGCCTTAAATTTTCTATGGTGGAGCAATTCTTCTTTTAAACCTTTACCTCTTACGGTTGAAATTTCATCACCACCGGCCCCGGAAAGAATTGTTCTAACGTTTACGTTATTTGCTGCTTTGTGAATAGCATCTGAGAAAATACCATTGAATGTAATAGGAGGATAGTCAATAATTTTTCCAACTTCTTGAATTCTTTTTGAAACAGCTAAATCAATGCCTGTTAAGAAATGCTGATGGTTTAAATTACAGTACTCTACGATTTTCTCGACATCTTTTCTTTCATCATCAAATGGATTAACCGAAGACTTATTTTTTTCATCCATGACATTGGTAAAAGTGTGTAAGTCATTTCTCGCTTTTCTTGCTATGGCTACAATACTGCTGCTATCAATTCCACTGCTTAATTCTGCTCCTAATGGGTAGGCGGAGCGACTTCTTTCTAGAACCGAATTTTCAAAGGTGATTTTTAGCGCAGTTAACCACTCTTCATCGCTTTTGTAATTAGGCTTTACGGTTTCCTCCAGACTCCAGTACTTTGTTGTGGAATGCTCTTGTTTCGAAACGATTAGAGTGTGTGCTGAGGGAAGTTTGAAGATATTATGATAGGCCGTAGAGCTTTTATCTGAAATCACGTGTGCTAAGTAATCATTTAGCCAAGAAGAGTTTAGAGTCGTTTTTATTTCCTCAATTTCAATTAAAGCTTTTAATTCTGAAGAAAAAGCAAACAAGCTTTCATCATTGTAATAGTACATTGATTTGATGCCAACTTGATCTCTTCCGCAAAATATTTCTTCTTTTTCACCATCATAAAGGGCAAAAACAAAATCACCAAATAGATGATTAACGCATTTAGTGTCCCATTTTTGATATGCTTTTAGCAATAAATCGGTATCACTATATAATTGTTGCTGGGCTAAACCTAGTTTCTCTTTCAGCTCTTCTCGGTAGTCTAATCTGAGGTCAGCAGTTAAAAGAACTGTTTTAGAAGAATTAAAAAGCGGAGTAGTTTCATGAAGAGACTCATGACTGTTGAACAACATTAAATGACCAAAAGCAACAGTGGAAGTTTCTTTATAGTCGGTTTTGTCAGCCCCCCAATAGTTAAGCTTATCAATCATTTGCTTGATCCGTTTAGTAGTGTCAAGCGAATTCTTCTTGCTCCATATTCCACAAATTGAGCTCATCTATCTTAACGTGCCCTTTATAAACTGGATCTTATCCTGAATATTCATTTTTGTTTTTTGTGGTGGTGCGCCAATTTCGGCTCTTTTATCAAATTTATAATCTTTATATTCTCCATTCGCGTCTACATAATGAAAGAAGCATTGAATCCATTTTTTACCTTTAAATTCTTCGCGCCAGTGCAGCAGTTCTTTCCCCTTATAAATTAATAAGTCTCCTTTATCTAGATTGTTTG
>CAJXFJ010000409.1 GCA_913052515.1 uncultured Flavobacteriales bacterium
AAGCGATGTTTTCATTTTCTCTAGCCATCTTTTTAAATTTAGGCTTTATCATGCGGCAATTGCCACACCAGCCTGCAGAGTATTGAACTACCACTTTATCATGGTTTGCCAATTGATCAGCTAAATTGTCTGTGTCTAATTCTTGGTACATAATTCTATTCTTTTATTAATTGTTACTTAAGTAATCAGCTACTCCTGCTCTATCAGCTTTCATCGCAGTTTTTCCTTCTTCCCAGTTAGCAGGACATACTTCACCTTTTTCTTGAACGTGCGTATAAGCATCAATTAAACGTAAAAATTCATTTACATTTCTACCTAAAGGCATGTGATTTACTCCTTCATGAAAAATAACACCATCTTCATCAATTAAGTAAGTAGCTCTATAAGTTACATAGTCTCCTTCTATGATGTCAGCATCTAATTCTTCATTGTAAGTGATTTCTTGAACATCAAGAATATCTAAAATGGTAGAAAGGTTTCTGTTGCTATCTGCAATTAGATCATATGAAACTCCTTCAATACCGCCATTGTCTTTTGCAGTGTTTAACCATGCAAAGTGAACTTCTGCTGTATCGCAAGAAGCACCAACAACCATCACATTTCTTTTCTCAAACTCGGCTAATGCTGCTTGGAATGCATGTAACTCTGTTGGACAAACAAATGTAAAATCCTTTGGATACCAAAAAAGCAATACTTTCTTCTTGTTTTTTGTAGCTTCTTCAAAAAGGTTCAACTCTTTGGTGTCACCTAATTCGTTGATAGCTGGAACACTAATGTTTGGGAATTTTTTTCCGACTAATGCCATTTTCTTTCTTTTTTTGGGTTATGATTAGATAAAAATTAATTCAACTTTTTGTTTAAATACAGGACAAATTTAGGTCGCTTTATTCATAGAACCTAACGAATATTTCTATATTTTTGATAGATATTATCTATCATGAATTTTCAACAATTAAGTTATGTTTTAGCTGTTCATAGGCACCAACATTTTGGTCAAGCAGCAATCAGTTGTAACGTTACGCAGGCTACTTTAAGTGGCATGATAAAACGCTTGGAAGAAGAAATAGGCTATGCGCTTTTTGATCGAAGTAAACATCCGATTCTAACCACAGATAAAGGCATAAACTTTATTCAAAAGGCAGAAAAAATCATGTTACTTCAGCAACAGCTTTATGAATTAAAAGACAGTAATGGCCGTTTAAAAGGTCAAATCAAAGTGGGAATAATTCCTACTATTGCTAATACTTTATTACCACTAGTACTTCCTAGCTTTTTACCCAACCATCCTGAACTTAGCTTAAGTATTGAAGAAATTACTACTGAAGAAATTGTTTCTAAACTGAGGAAACGAGAATTAGATATGGGAATTTTATCAACCCCACTGCCCAATCAAATGGAACTACCCGTTGAAGAAATTCTTTATTATGAAGCCTTGTTTGTATATGGAATAGATGGTAAAAACAAGGAAGTCAATTTATCGGAATTAAAAAACAAAAAAGTGTGGTTACTCGATAAAGGACATTGTTTTCGGAATCAAAGTATGGCCATTTGTGGTTTGGAAGAAGAAGATCCAAACAATGCTCAATTAAATTTCAAGAGCAATTCGTTTGATACTTTGCTG
This sequence comes from uncultured Flavobacteriales bacterium, assembly GCA_913052515.1. Next base: position 1,622 of record CAJXFJ010000409.1, read on the forward strand.
AATCTTAGTGATCAATTTGGAGGGTATACGCTTTTACCGGAATTATACTACCGTCAATTAAGCCAAGTAAGAAAAAAGCGCTGCAAAGCCTTTAAATCACCCATTCCAGTACGAGAAATTAGTTTAGTTAGTACCACTTCATTGCTAAAGCAAGATGCATTAAAAAGTTTAGCAGAACATATTAGAAGCTTGGTACCACAGCAACTAAGTACTGCTAAAAAAGCCAATAAGGATTTGGATATTATAGCGATGTAAATAGTTAAAATAATCTATCTTCATATTGAATTTTAAAGATGACATAAGAAAGACGAATTTTAGCTATTCATGAATAAGGAAATGGAATGAATTTTATTTTAAAAGTAACAGCTGTGAAGCTTATATACTGTATAACTTTAGTAATCTGTGTCTACCTTTCTCCTAGTAATCTTTATTCCCAGCAGACTTTGAAGTCAAAAAATAATCAAGCTGCAATAACAGATTATATTGATTTCTATCAGAAGTACATTAGTTCAATTAGAGGCTCAAATTGCCAAATGCATCCAAGTTGTTCCAATTTTGGTCTAAATTCTTTTAAATCTTTTAATCCTTTTGAAGCTACTATTCTAACTGCCGATCGAATGTTAAGGTGTAGTCATGATG
>CAJXFJ010000410.1 GCA_913052515.1 uncultured Flavobacteriales bacterium
TTATTCGATTTACCTGGAGGTAAACTCTTGAACCAAAAAGGTTATAAAACTCACGAAACACGCAAAACTAAAACAATGTATGGCAAATACTTGTGTCCATTTTCAGGATTCAATTTGCGTGCAATAAATTTGGCGTTATATTCTTTAATGTTACGTACAAAAGCTGCTTTAAGTAATTCGTAACGCTCATCCATTTCTATGCACAATGAATTTAGCGTGTTGATTACCTTTTGATTATCTGTAATAATTGCCTCTTCTGTGTCGGGTAGTTTAGCTAAGAAATGCCTTTCAATTTTGTTGTATAGTGTAAGTTCAACTTTTTTAGGGTCTACCAACACAAATTTTAGTTGAGCAGGGTGCTTTTTGTACAGTAGAGAAGTTAAAATAGCATTCAAACCAACGGATTTACCTTGTCCAGTAGCACCTGCCATTAATAGGTGAGGCATTTTGGCTAAGTCAAAGGTGTAAGTTTCGTTAGAGATGGTTTTCCCCATAACCACCGGCAAGTCGTACTTGGAGTTTTGAAACTTCTCGGAAGCGATTACTGCACGCATAGAAACAATATCAGGATTGGAATTGGGTACTTCAATTCCAATAGTTCCTTTACCAGGAATAGGAGCAATGATACGTATTCCTAATGCCGCAAGACTAAGTGCAATATCATCTTCTAAGTTCTTGATTTTAGAAATTCGAACTCCAGGTGCTGGAATAATCTCATAAAGGGTAACCGTTGGTCCTATGGTTGCCTTTATGGTTTGAATTTTAATATTATAGTTCTCTAGGGTATTAACAATTCGATCTTTATTAGCCTCTAATTCTTCTTTATCAACCTTAATATCGCCACCACCATGGTCTTTCATAAGTTCTATGCCAGGCATTTGGTAATTGGAAAGCTCTAGCGTGGGATCGTATTCTCCAAATTCTTTTACCTTGTCATTTACCTCTCGATCAGACAACTGATCTTCCTTTTCTGCTGATTCTTCAATTTCAAAAGAAACATCATCTTCATTTTCTTCCTCTTGATTCTCCTCAGTGGCCTTAGTTATTTCTAATTCATTGGAGTTTTTTTCTTCTTCAACTTCTGTAGTTTGAACAACTTCTTCTTCAGCTGAAGTTGTCGTAATATCTAGATTAATTGATGATTCTACCACTGCTTCAGGCTCATCTATAGAGTCAGAATTTTTATCTTCAATTTTTCTTTCAATTTCTGCTTCTACTTCTGATTCCTTTTCTACTTCAACAGTTGTTTCTGGCTCTATGTCAACTTTTTGGTTGGAGGAAAAGATACTTTTCAAATGTGCTGCCAGATTTAAACTAGTTAGTAAAAAGGCAATGAGAATAAAAAATACAAGGATTCCTGTTCCTGCAGTTCCAAGTAAGCTATTTAAAAATACATTCAACTCAAAACCGACTGCTCCACCTAAAAAATAGAGATCGTCTTTAAAAAAGAAACCAAAAAAGAGGGCAAACCAAAAGAGAAGAAATGCACTTATTCTCAGGCTTCGTTTTAGCGGTAAAAGTTGAATTTTGAACAGAATTCGAAATCCAAACAAGAAGAAAATCCCAACAAATAAAAAAGAAATGACACCAAACCACTTGAAAATAAATAAATGAGAAAGCCAAGCGCCAAGTTTACCTAACCAATTTTCCACCTCTATTTCCGAATTCATCATAAACTGCCAGAAGGGCAATTCAACTTTGCTTTGGTCAATTTTCCATGTAAAAAGAAATGAGGTAAAAGCGATAAGCAAATAGGCTGAAAACAAGATTAAGAGTAAACCGAATATTTGTCGTGTTTTTTCGCTTTTTAAAAAATCACTCAGTTTCTCAATTTGCTTTTTAAAGGGAAGCTTTCTTTCGGATTTATTCTTTTTTCTACTTCGTTTCTTGGTTTTAGTCTCTTCTTTTTCATTAGAGGATTCTGAAACACTTGATTTAAAACGATTTTGAGCCATGTAGATACTTACTTAAGTCAACTAAAATACAAAAGTAAAGCCGTTTGCTCTGCATGAGAAAACGGCTTTTTAAAGTTTTGAACAACGGATTGCTTACATTCCTCCGCCTTGCATCAATTGTTTTAATTCTTCTGGTGTTTTTTCAGTATATCCTTCAGGAATTTCCATAACAATTTTCTTCATTTTTTTCTCCTCTACTTTGGTTACCGTAGTAATCATGGTAAACATCTCTTGACTCATTTCTATCATCATTGGAAATCCATCAATGTTGTAGGCATTGTCAGATACACTTGCAGATGGAAG
>CAJXFJ010000411.1 GCA_913052515.1 uncultured Flavobacteriales bacterium
AATTAAGTGGAGCTTTATCTCGTTTACTTGTTTCAGTTGAAAGGTATCCTGAGTTAAAGGCCAATCAAAACTTTTTAGAATTACAAGCTCAATTAGAAGGTACAGAAAATCGGATTACCGTAGAGCGGAAGAAGTTTAATGAAGTAACTCAAGATTATAATACCTATATCAAGCAGTTTCCAAGAGTGATTTATGCCTCTTGGTTTGACTTTGAAAAGAAGGGTTATTTTGAGGCGAAAGAAGGAGCTGATGAGGTCCCTGAAGTAAATTTTGATTAACGATTATGGCAAAAGATTCTTTTAGTGAAGAAGAGCAGAAGCAAATCATAAACGCAATTAAGGCTGCGGAAAAACGAACTTCAGGTGAGATTAGGGTTCACATAGAAAACCATTGTAAAGAAGATGTTTTGGATAGAGCAGCTTACCTTTTCGAGGAACTTGAAATGCATAAAACAGATGCTAGAAACGGTGTTCTTTTTTACTTGGCTATGAAAGATCACAAATTTGCTATTTTAGGCGATGTTGGAATAAATCAAAAGGTGCCTAAGGGCTTCTGGGATGAAGTGAGTCAACTGATGAGTCAACATTTTAGAAAAGAGGATTTTGTTGGCGGTATTTCAAAGGCTGCGGAAATGACGGGAAAGAACTTGGAAGAACATTTTCCTTATCAAAAAGGAGATATAAATGAATTGTCGGATGAAATATCGTTTGGAGATGGGAAATAGGTTTAAACTTTTATTGCTTCTCTTTTTTGTCTCAGTTTCTGTGTTTGCAGCAGATGATTGTATTCCAAAATCGCCAAACCCACCACGATTGGTAAATGATTTTGCTAATCTAATAGCACCTGCAACCGAAAACCAACTTGAGCAAGTATTGGTGAAGTTTAATGATACCACATCTACGCAAATAGCGGTGGTTACAGTTAATGATTTATGTGGCTATGATGCTGCTTCGTTTGCTTATGAAATAGGAGAAAGTTGGGGAGTTGGAAATGCCGATTTTAACAATGGAATTGTGCTTTTAGTCAAGCCGAAAAAAGGAAAGTCGAAAGGCTATGCCTTTATCGCAACTGGTTATGGCTTAGAAGGTGTACTTCCCGATGTAACTGCAAAAAGAATTGTTGAGAATGAAATGATTCCTGCCTTTAAACAGAATAATTATGAGAAGGGAATTCTGCAAGGGGCTGTTACCATTATGGAAATTACAGGTGGTGAGTATTCCGCGAATCACTACAATAAATCTAAGTCAAAACCATTTTCAGTAATTCCATTTCTATTCATATTATTTTTTATTGCCATAATGCTAATGAGCACCTTTAGCAGAGCTAGAAGGTATGCGCATCGCAATAATTTAGGCCTATGGACAGCCTTGTGGTTGATGGGATCTTCTTCTAGTAGACATCGAGGTCATTACAACCATTTTACTTCTGGAGGAGGAGGTTTTGGTGGCTTTGGAGGAGGCTCTGGCGGCGGTTTCGGTGGATTTGGCGGTGGAAGCTTTGGGGGAGGCGGTGCCGGTGGTAGCTGGTAAATACTCCTTAATTCAATAAATCCTTATTTGAGTATTTTCACTACATGATTATACTCTATGTTATTTCTTCCTTTTTTATCGCATGGATTTGGGTCGATTACTTTCGATTAATCGATATTTATGAAAAAGAGCGATTAAAGTATTTAATTCTTACATTTTTTTTAGGGGCTTTATCCGTACTATTTGTATTAGGAACTCACTTACTGTTTGTTGATGATTTAAATTTTGATTTGACAGGCGGGTTTTTAAATGATTTGTTATTCTGTATCCTGCAAATAGGGGTTTTAGAGGAGCTTGCTAAACTGATTCCTTTTCTTTTTATCTATAAGTTTTTTAAGAAAGAAATTAATGAGCCGATTGATATAGTTGCCTATATGGCTATATCAGCCCTAGGTTTTGCTACATCAGAAAATGTACTATATTTCTCCAATTATGGTAGCCACATCATTAGTGGAAGGGCTGTACTATCTGTAGTTGGGCATATGTTTTTTGCTTCTCTAACCGCCTATGGTATTATTCAATCTGAGTTCAAAAAAAATAGATTGTACGCTTTATTGTTTTTTAGCTTAGCTGCTATTTCTCATGGGCTATACGACTTTTTCTTAATGCATTTTAGCTTTGGAAAGCTTGGGTACTTAGTCATGCTATTGTTTTATTTAGAAGGCATTTCGGTTTTCGCTGTTATAATGAATAATGCTTTAAACAACTCTAATTTTTTTACC
>CAJXFJ010000412.1 GCA_913052515.1 uncultured Flavobacteriales bacterium
CCACCTCTACTCTATCTCCAATTTTTATCTTTTTTTGATTTAGAAATTTTAGAAACTCTTCGGAGCTATTTTCTATTCCAATAATAATTCCAGCATCTCCGATTTTTAATTCACTTAACAATTGATAGGCTACTTTTTTAATCACTCCATTTTTGTCTGGTATGGGTGAGCCATGCGGATCAAAATCTGGAAAGCCCAATACTTCATCCATGCGTTCAAAAAGCAATGGCGAATCTATATGTTCCATCTGTTCAGCAATGGCATGAACTTTTTCCCAACCAATGCCAAGCTTTTCAACCAAGTACATTTCTGTAATTCGATGCTTACGAATAATTAAGGCTGCTTTTGTTTTTCCCTCTTTGGTAAGTTTAAGTGGTTTGTATTTTTCATAATGCAACCAGCCAAGTTCTTCCATTTTTTTAATCATGTTATTGGCTGTAGGCTTACTAACCTCTAGACTATCACTCAATTCAGTTAAACTTATTTCTCCTTTCTCATTCATTAAGTTAAATAGGGCTTTTAAATAATTTTCTTTTGTCTGTGAAGGCATAGCTGTGATTTTGAAACGAAATTATAATCTTTTTTTTATTCCAATTGTTAGATGTGTCTAACTTATTATATTTGCCTCATTAAATTATTGATTTAGCATCATGAAATATATGCTTATATTAGGTTCCTTATTGCTTACTTTTAAAGGAAATGCACAAGAAGCGCGCATTCATGGAACCGTTACTTTTCCAAATAATGAAGTTGCTCCGTTTGTCAACATACTACTGAAAGGAAGCACACAAGGAGTTACAACAGATGAGAATGGTAAATTCAGTCTTGTATTAAACCCCGGCACACACACTATTATGGTACGGTTTATCGGCTATAAAACTGAAGTTAAAACCTTTAAAGTAGAAGCAGGAGAAACAAAGACCTTAAATTTTATTTTAAAAGAAACTTCGCAAAACCTAAACGAAGTTGTGGTAACAGGAACCATGAAAGAAATGTCGAAGAAAAATAGTCCTGTACCAGTAGAAGTATATTCTGCTAAGTATTTTGAGAACAATAAAAATCCTTCCATTTTTGAATCACTACAAAATGTTAATGGTGTTCGTCCACAATTAAATTGCAACGTTTGCAATACAGGCGACATTCACATGAATGGCCTTGAAGGGCCTTATACCATGGTATTAATTGATGGAATGCCGATTGTTAGTGGACTTTCCACGGTTTATGGTCTCACAGGAATACCTTCCGCCTTGATTGAGCGTGTAGAAATTGTAAAAGGACCTGCCTCTACTCTTTATGGCTCAGAAGCGGTGGGTGGTTTAATCAACGTTATCACAAAAAAACCTCTAAATGCTCCTACTTTTACTGCAGATGTTTATACCACTTCTTGGCAAGAGTTAAATGCTGATTTAGGAGCTAAATACAAGCTTTCCGATAAGGTTTATGGGTTAATGGGTTTGAACTACTTCAATTATGATAATCCCATAGACAACAATGGTGATGGATTTACGGATGTGACCTTACAAGACCGAATATCTATTTTTAATAAATTTTCATTTCAACGAAACGAAAATAGAGCCTTTGATATTGGCCTGCGTTATGTTTATGAAGATAGATGGGGAGGTGAAATGAATTGGAATCCTGAATTTAGGGCCGGTGATTCTATTTATGGAGAAAGCATTTATACCAGTCGTTGGGAAGTGTTTGGAAATTACCAACTTCCCATTTCAAGTGAAAACCTAAATCTTCAATTTAGTGCTAACGAACACGATCAAAACTCGGTGTATGGCAGTGATGTTTACATCGCTAATCAAAAGATTGGATTTACACAACTGACGTGGAACAAAAAGTTATGGAATTCACATGACTTCCTTTTGGGGGCGGCTTATCGCTATACGTATTACGACGATAATACAGGAGCAACTTTTACTTTAGATAGCAGTGGAAACCAAGCTTCTGAAATTCACTTACCAGGATTCTTTATTCAAGATCAAATCACGATAAACGAACAAAATACTCTTTTGCTTGGTGCTCGTTACGACTACAATACCATTCATGGAAGCATTTATTCCCCTCGCATAAATTACAAATGGAATTTTTTGAATGACAGAACCATTCTGAGACTAAGTGCAGGAAACGGTTTTAGAGTGGCAAATGTTTTTACAGAAGATCATGCAGCTTTAACCGGAGCAAGAGAAGTTGTATTTGCCGAAGAACTTCGTCCTGAAGAATCGATTA
>CAJXFJ010000413.1 GCA_913052515.1 uncultured Flavobacteriales bacterium
TTCGGTTCTTCTTCTTTCACCACCTGAAAGCAAATCTCCTCGGTTGGTTCTAACATGCTGAAGTCCGAATTCATCGAGCAAATCTTCTAACTTCTGCGCTTGTTCTTCTTTCGTCAACTTGGTCATTTCTAGAATAGCACGAATATTATCCTCTACTGATAGCTTTCTAAACACAGAAGCTTCTTGGGCCAAGTAACCAATTCCTCTTTGAGCCCTTTTATACATGGGAAGTGAAGTTATATCCGAATCATCTAAAAAAACTTTTCCTTCATTGGGACTAACAAGCCCAACAATCATATAGAATGAGGTTGTTTTTCCGGCCCCATTTGGTCCTAATAAACCAACAATTTCACCTTGATTAACTTCAACTGAAACGCCTTTAACAACCGTTCTTTTTCTATATTTCTTGACAATATTCTCTGCTCTTAGCTTCATAGTTAAAAAGTAAATTCAAACGCTCCACGAATTCCAAACTTAGCAATGTTTGGATGATCTAAATAATTTAAACGCCAAAGCGCATCAATTCTTATGAGTTTAAAAATATTCTCAACCCCAGCAGCCACTTCCATATAGGGTTCTCTTAATTCATAAATATTGTTTGGTAAAATTAATTCAGCTCGATGCTTATCAGACAAGTCTCCAGCAACCGTGCGATAAGAGATCACTTCTCTCCATTTTAACTTTCTAAACAATGGAACTTTATTAAAAAAGTAACCATCGAAGTGATGGGTAAACATTAAAGTTGCATACTCATCACTTATAAATTCAAAGAAATTCATCAAGTTAAATGCCTGCTGATCATAAAAATAGGTTTCATTTCCATTGTGAATTTCTAAAAGCGGATAAGGCAAAGTACCAAAGTATTTTCCGGCTGTTAATCGTAAATCGCTGTGACCTAAAACTCCGGTATTAATTTTATCAGACAAAGCCAATTCTACTTTCTGATAATTATAGTCTCCTTGTAATAAGTCTTTCAATCCAAAAGAAACTTGTGCTTCTAGAATGGGATATTTACTACCTAAGCTAATGCGCTCAAATTCCCCCTCAACAAACGATTCTTTATAAGCAAAACGAGTATATAAACTCAGCTCCGAGGTATTTATATATTCATCATTATAAATACCCAACTCTTCATCAAACCTTCTATATTCTAAACTTCCAAGTGGGCTCATAGACCTTTGTCGTAAAAACAATTTATTTGAAAAGCCGGTGATCCATTCTCTGGAATAGGAAGCTTCAAAAGACTCAACATCAGTTAGTTTATTATTTGGATTTCGCCGTAAAAAGGAAGACAAGATATTATCCTCTGCAAATGCATTCTGACTTAAACCCAATTGCTCTAAATCCCTTGTATATTGGACTTCAACGAATTGCCTAGGATTTTCATTTAGTTTATATAAAAAGCCCCCATTGTATTTAAAACGTTGATCAGTTAACCCATAAGCTACATAAGCATTCAACATTAATCGAGTACTAAAGCTGTTTGAAGTTCTACCACCAATTCTAAATCGATGACCTTCTACTGGATTGTAACTGTAGAGTTTAAAATAGGGTCCAATTTCCACTAAACCCTGCTCTTTATAGCCTGTAAAAATTAATTGTATAACATCCAAAAAGGTTTTAAAAGCAGGTACATTTTTAACCGAATCTACCATTTCATAAATTCCCTTTTGATTTGCAGACAAAGTATCATGTCTAGCAGAATCCCAATAAGTAGCTGTTTTTAAGTTAGCATCTTTAAGGACAGTTACATTGTCAATTCCTTCATAAAATTTTTCATCTTGAGGCACATTGATTTCAAAATCTTTATAAGATGTTGATTTTCGGCCATACAAGCCCATTACTTTTTCACCTATCTGAAAATCTACGGTAAGTTCATCTTTCTTTAACATCCAATATTGGTTGTCAACCATCTCATAGTCTTGAACAACCTTAAAGCCGTTTATGAAATTAATGTTAGCATTTTCGTTGATATTGGCTTCGACCTTTTTAACAGCGTAGGTTGTATCATTTATCCACATAGTTCCTTCAAATACAGGATCTTGCTTGTGTTTTGGGATGAATTTAATTTCAAAGCAATATTTATCATCTACGATTACAGTATCCATGATATAGTAACGATAATACCCTAAACCAGAATTTGAAATGGGACTAACGAATGACTTACCAAAAACTTGAATATTATTTTCATAGATATTCACCTTTTGATACATATCACCTAAAAACT
>CAJXFJ010000414.1 GCA_913052515.1 uncultured Flavobacteriales bacterium
GTCGTTCGATTTTCCACCAATGTGGTCAACTTTCGTCTTCTCCGATGATCATCAAGTAGTTTTCTCATCTCATTCAATTCTTTCGCTTGTTAAATTAATGAAATGATAGAAATGTGCAAGAATTTGATATAAATGTTCAATAATGATAGCCTAATCACTTGATATTTTTAGGGTCTGCTAATTTTTAAAGAAATAGCAATTTTAAAAGAATCAGATTCAAACATAGTTTTAACATACTTAAAACAAGGTAAATAGACCAATCTGATTCAAATATTAACCTAAATTAAACAGAGATGAGTTATTCTAAACCTAAGTTTAAAGAAAGCTACGGAAATTTCATTAATGGAGAATTTGTAGCACCAGTTAATGGTGAGTATTTTGAAAACACTTCACCTATTGATAATAGCTTAATTGCAAAATACCCGCGTTCGCAGCAAGAAGATGTGGACAATGCAATCGCAGCAGCCAATGCAGCAAAAGAGTCATGGGCAAACACTTCGGCATCTGAGCGTGCAGCATTATTAAATAAAGTAGCAGATATTATTGAAGCAAATTTGGAAGAATTTGCTTTAGTTGAAACCTGTGACAATGGGAAAGCAATCCGTGAAACGCTAAATGCAGATGTTCCACTTTCAGTTGATCATTGGCGCTATTTTGCTTCTTGCATTCGGGCAGAAGAAGGTTCGGCAACAGAATTAGATGCCAATACCCTTTCCATGAATATCAAAGAACCTTTAGGAACAGTTGGACAAATTATTCCTTGGAATTTCCCATTATTGATGCTTTCTTGGAAATTACCTCCTGCCCTAGCTACAGGTAACTGTGTGGTTTTAAAACCGGCTGAGCAAACACCTTCTTCGGCTACCTTATTAATGGAAAAAATTGCTGAAGTATTTCCTCCGGGTGTCATAAACGTGATTCATGGATTTGGTCCTGAAGCAGGAAAACCATTGGCTTCTAGCTCTAAAATTGATAAAGTTGCCTTTACCGGTGAAACAACCACTGGACAGCTAATCATGCAATATGCTTCAAAAAACTTGAATCCAGTAACCATGGAATTGGGTGGAAAATCACCAAATATCTTCTTTAATAGTGTAATGGATGAAGACGATGCATTCCTAGACAAAGCCATTGAGGGAGCTATATTATTTGCTTTCAACCAAGGTGAAGTATGTACTTGTCCTTCTCGACTATTGGTTCAAGAAGACATTTATGACAAATTTATGGAGCGCGTAGTCGCAAGAACTAAAGCCATAGTTCAAGCTAACCCATACGATACGAATACTCAAATGGGAGCGCAAGCTTCAAACGATCAGTATGAGAAAATTCAATCGTATTTAAAAATTGGCGTTGAAGAAGGTGCAAAAGTACTTTGTGGTGGAGCCGCTGCTAAACTTGATGGCGAACTTGCTAATGGTTTCTACATTCAACCTACTATTTTAGAAGGACATAACAAAATGCGTGTTTTCCAAGAAGAAATTTTTGGACCTGTTGTTTGTGTTACCAAATTTAAAGATGAAGCAGAAGCTTTAGAAATTGCCAATGATACCCTTTACGGATTAGGTGCAGGTGTTTGGACTAGAGATGCCCACCAATTGTATCAAATTCCAAGGGCCATTAAAGCTGGTAGAGTTTGGGTTAATAATTACCATGCTTACCCTGCTCATGCTCCATTTGGTGGATATAAAAAGTCTGGATTTGGAAGAGAAAATCATCTGATGATGTTAGATCACTACCGTCAGACCAAGAACATGCTTATTTCTTATGATAAGAATAAGCTTGGTTTCTTTTAGTAGAAACTCAATTTTGGAAGAAAGGCTGAATACATGTATTCAGCCTTTTTATTAACTTAACTTTTTATATTATGAATCAACGAATAGACATAACTGAAGAAGCTGCAGATATTGTAAAGCAGCTAAAGGAGCGATTTGGAGAATTAATTTTTCACCAAAGTGGCGGCTGTTGCGATGGCTCCTCTCCCATGCTTTTAGAAAAAGATGATTTTTACATTGATGAAAGCGATGTTTTACTAGGCCAAGTAGTTGGTGTTAACTTTTACATGAATCAAGATCAATATGAATACTGGAAACATACCCACTTAACCATTGGAGTAACCAATGGAAGAGGTGCTAGTTTTTCATTGGAAATCCCCCTTGGAAAACGTTTTATAATTCATTCTCGCCTTTTAACAGATGCAGAAAT
>CAJXFJ010000415.1 GCA_913052515.1 uncultured Flavobacteriales bacterium
TAAATCTAGTATTAAAGCCTTAGCACCTTTCATTTCCATCTTAATCAATTTCTTGGCAATGTCTCTTGCAGCGCCCTTTGATTGATAGTTTGTTTCATCAAAATTGGTGTAGAAAGAAGGAAGGTAGATGTAACCGATTTTCTCATCACCTTCTAGCAGGTATGATTGAATAATATTCTCATCAACATTTACTTCTGATTTAGTAAGGTTTAGTTCAATGACTTTCCCATTTTTCTTGCGAATTTCAAAAGTTGCTTCCTTTATGTCGTCAGAAAAAAGAATTTGTACCATCGCATCATCTTCGATGCAATTTCCATTTATAATGATATCAGAACTTTTAATACTATATATAATATCACCAATCTCTAATTGTTTGCTATTCGCTGCAGCACTGCCAGGACTGAGGTATGTAATTTCAGCTTCACCAAATTGATTCTGTTCAAACTGTAAACCAAAAGAATAGGAAGTTTTAGAAAGGGAATTATTAAAGGCAGCCTCAGCTTCAGGTTTAAAATATGCACTATGAGGATCTAGGGCCTTACTCAAGGCAGTCAGATAAATATCGGATAAGAAAGGCATGCTATTTCCAATGCTATCTGTATAGCTGTTTAATAAACAATTAATTCTCTCGATTTCTCGATTGAAATTTTGTTCTATATGAAGTTTAAAGTCACTATCATTTACCTGTAAAAGGCTATCTGAAGAAATATAGAATTGAACGAATGAAAGGTGTAAAAAAGCATCCCATCTTTTAAAAATTTCTTCTTGTGATGAGCATGCTTTCTTAATCGAGAATTTTAAAGAGTCTTCTTTTTGAAATTTGGATAATTGAGGTGAAAGTGAGTTTATATATTTTTTAACCTCATTAATTCGAACTTCAAATAAGCTAGCTATATTGACTAAATGCTGACATTTTCCATCTATTAATGCACTTGTACTTCCATGAAATAAGTCAGCTATTTCAGATTCATCGGTTGATGTAAAAAATAACTTGTAAGGATCAACAGACTCTAGAAAATACGCTTCAACTAATTTATCAAAGTTGTGATCATAATTCGGAGGTGAATAATGATAAACCTTAGCCGTTTTTAATATTTTCTGTCCTAAATTACAATAGTCACTTTGAGCATTTGCAACAAAAGAAGTAAAAAAGAAAATAAGTGGAATAAGTTGTTTCAATCGAATGAAGTGAAAGTCTATAAGAATTTCAAAAATGAGCAATTCCTGCTAAAAAAGTCCTTCTATGATTCAAACTTTACTTTACTCACAAAAAATACTTTTCGTTTACCTCTTTTATCTTTATCGTCCCCTTTGTTTTTAATGGTTTGAAAGCCATAAACAATGAAGTAATTGTCATACCAATAATTCAAATCGCTGTTAGTACTTTTTGTCTTGTCTCCCTCAAATCCTGTGTTTATTTTCTCAGACTCTTTTTCCGAGAGCACTTTACCATCCGTATCGCTAATCGATTTAGTATGTATAGAGCCACTATCTGAATAAGCTAAATTGATTGCTCCTTTGCTGGTGCCAAAAACAGAAATAAATTGGGTTACTGTAAATGGTTTTTTTAAAGGATACATTTTAAATGAATTATCCCAAATAAGCTCTCCCTCAGCTGAAAATTTGGTGACTATGGCATGCGTATACTGATAGCCGTCAAAAACGGTAACATAAGTTGTAGTAGCTTGACCATTTACATAAGTTGTCCTAGCTTCTGTTCGATAAGTAGGGTAGTAAGCCTCACCGATTAGTATAAAGCCACCATCTTCGGTTTTAATTACATCATGGTCTGAAATGAAATAACTGAGTTTTACATCTTTGCCTTTCTTCTTTTTCTTATTTCTCTTTTTTTCAATTTTATCTTGCTTCTTTTCAGGTAAATAACTTAGAAAGTCTTTCAAATCTAAAAACTTAGTAAAGTGGATAAAACGAACTTTTTTAGTGTCCATTTTTCCAAAAAAGATGCCTTTAGAAGTACTTATGCTATTTTCACCATAAGTTCCCGTAATGGTATACTCTTGATCATTCAGTTTTGAATCAGATATAGAAATAATGTTTTTTGAACCTTTATTTGCCCGCTTTAAACTTTTAGACTTTATCCGATTTTCTTCTCCTATAAGCATATACATACCACTCTCTTTCCTGCTATCAATTCCCGACATAAAAAGGATAAACTCATTCGACTTTG
>CAJXFJ010000416.1 GCA_913052515.1 uncultured Flavobacteriales bacterium
GAATATCTGTAGATAGTGGAGTCCCGACATTCCAAGGCACTGAGGGCCTTTGGGCAAGATTTGGCAAGCCAAAGATGAATGCTTATTCAGATTTTTTAAAAAATCCTAACGCATGGTGGGACAGAGAAATAAATCATCAAAGATCACCTTATGTCCTTGAACTAAGAAAAGCTATTGAGAATTCCAAACCTAATATAGGACATAAAATTTTGTATCAACTTGAAAATAGAAAAATCATAAAATCGGTTATTACCCAAAACATTGACGGCTTACATTTAGAAGCAGGAAATAAATCTATTTGTGAGATTCATGGGAACAGAAATTATTTAAGATGTGTTATGTGTAGTAAAAAGATCAAATTCAAAGCTCCACTAAAAGCTAAGCCAACGAAATGTAAAATATGTAATGGGCTTGTTAAATATGATTCTGTGATGTTTGGTGAACCAATTCCAAAAAAAATTTTAGAAAATGCTAGAAATTTAATTTCAGGATGTGACCTTATTATAGCAATAGGAACTTCTTCAACAGTAAGACCAGCGGCTGGGTTATCTTGGATTGCAAAAGCTGAAGGTTCAAAAATAATAGAAATTAATACAAATGATACTAAGCTTACGAATGAATGCGATGTAGTTATAAGAGGGCCAGCAACAGAAATTTTAAAAGAAATATACCAAGAAGTTTCTTAAATTTTTTAAATAAATTCTTTATGAAGAGATTTGGCTGCACTTTCAAGATCATCTGACTTTACAATGCAAGTAATTCGTATTTCTGAAGTAGTAATCATTTCGATATTTATATTATTTTTTGATAATGTTTCAAACATTCTAGAAGCATATCCAGGCTGATTTTGTATCCCTGTTCCAACAATACTTACTTTGCCCAGACCTGATTGAGTTCTAATAAAATCTTTCTTTGAAACATTATTTTTGATTAATTCATTTACACAACTATCTAAATCTTTATCATCTAAAGTAAAACTTAAATTTGTCTTTCCATCATTTCCAGCTGTTTGTACAATTACATCTACGCTTATACCCATTTTGCTTAAAGGCAAAAAGATAGATGAAGCAATTCCTGGTTTATCATCAATATTATTTATTGTTATTTTGCTAACACCTTTTGATGTTGGAATTCCTGTTACTGCATTCCTGATTTCCATTTTTATATTATTTTTACTCAACTTTGTTCCCTCACTTTCATATTTTGTGTGTTTTATAATCATTTCAACATTGTTTATTGAAGCTATTTCTATTGACCGTGGGTGCATTTTTGCACCTAAAGAAGCCATTTCAAGCATTTCATCGTATGAGATATCACTAATTAATTTACTATCACTTACTAATCTTGGGTCTGCAGTATATATTCCTTTTACGTCAGTATATATTTCACACCTAATCGCATTCAGTGCAGATGAAAGTGCAACTGCAGTAGTATCAGAACCACCCCTACCTAATGTTGTAACTTCACCAAATTCTGAAACTCCTTGGAAACCAGCAACAATTACAACATCTCTATTTTTAAGTTCACTTAAAATAACCTTTTCATCAATTGATGATATCCTAGCTGAGCCATGCAAATCATCTGTGAATATTCCTGCTTTTTGCCCAGTCAAACTTATAACATTTACATTAATTTTTCTTAAAGCCATACTCATTAGTGAGGCTGAAATTATTTCACCAGTTGATAAAAGTTGATCAAAATCTCTTAAATTTTCTATTTCATTATTATCTTTTAAAAAGCTCTCACCTAGTTCAACAAGTTCATCTGTTGTGCTTCCCATTGCAGAAACTACAATAACTATTTTGCTTGAATCTTCTAGTGATTTCTTAATTTTCTTTGCAACAAATTTGATTTGGTCTAAAGTTCCTAAAGAGCTACCACCATATTTTTGAACAATAAGATTAGTCATTTGACTATTTCTATCCCTTTATTTGATGGCTTAGATAAAGTTACTTTACCGTCAAGATTGTGCTTTCTGGCAGCTTCTTTTAGTTCATAATCAATAGTAAATTCCTTTCCTTCACTAAAAACCATTAACGTTGGGCCTGATCCAGACAATATAGCACCCAAAGCACCAGCTTCAATTGCATAATCCATTAGATATTTAATTTCAGGAAAGTTTTCTAATCTAATATTTTGATGAATAAAATCTTGAGTTGCTTCATTT
>CAJXFJ010000417.1 GCA_913052515.1 uncultured Flavobacteriales bacterium
TCACCCAACCAAAGACATGGCTCTGCGATACCACTATCTTTCAATTCTTTTGCAACTTCTAGCCAATGAGGAGCTTCGGTCATAAAAAAACAATATTTCTTCATTTGGATACTACTACTTATTTAATGTCGTCCCACTTTATGGGTTGACCCATTTTCACATCGTTATTTAGAGTCTTGCCAATGATCTCTTCAAAATATTTTGGCTTTAAACCATTGCCTGGTCTTACCCTTTTTATATGAGTTTCACTAATTAAAGTCCCTTTAGATAGGTCCTTAGAAAAATATAATGACCTTCTTCTTTTTCTTGAATTTTTCTCAGAATCAGTTACTCCAAAATGAACTTTTCCCTTTGACTCCCATGCTTTATTTGTTTCGCTAACAAGTAAACTAAATTCTGTTGGATTCATTGAAAAACTTGAGTCGATTCCATCTTCATTGCTATTAAGTGTAAGATGTTTTTCAATTATCGAAGCGCCATAACTAATTGCCGCACACGCAACACCAACACCCAAAGTATGATCAGATAATCCAACCTCACATTTATATTTACTTCGCATAGTATCTATGGATGAAATGTTTGCGTGCTTGGGGCTTGCAGGGTAAGTGCTTGTACATTTAAGTAAACATAGGTCAGTGCAACCATACATTTTGGCAGTCTCTACAGCATCATCAATTTCATCTGAGTCAGCCATACCTGTTGAGATAATTATTGGCTTTCCTGTGGAAGCAACTTTTTTAATTAATTGAGTATCAATACACTCAAACGAAGCAATTTTGTATGCTGGAACATCTAAACTTTCAAGAAAATCTACAGCAGTATCATCAAAAGGCGAGCTAAATGCTAAAAGATTAAGTTCTTTGGCATAATCAAAAATTTGTTTATGCCAGTCCCACGGCGTGTGGGCTTCATCATATAAATCATACATATGTCTTCCATTCCAAGGCGATGATTCATCTCTTATCATGAATTCCTCACTTTTTATACTGAAAGTCATGGTGTCAGCTGTATATGTTTGAAGTTTTACAGCATCTGCACCAGATTCAGCAGCCTTTTTAACTAGCTCAAGAGCTCGCTCAAGACTTTGATTATGGTTTGCAGAAAGTTCAGCAATTATAAACGGCTTGTGTTCTGTAGAAATATTCCTTTTACCAATTTTCATTTTATTTCCATTTTCATATAAATCCAGTTGTCAGGATTACGCTTAATATAATAAGGAAGTTCCTCAATTGCAAAGCCTACTTTCTCATTAAGTTTAATATTGGAATAGTTGTCTTTTCTTGTTAGAGCAAATATAAAATCAATATTTTTTATACTAACAAAATAATTCAATACTGTTGAGGTTGCTTCAAATGCAAATCCTTTCCCAGAAAAATTGATATCTCCGATAAATTTACTTAACTCGTAGCAATTCTCAGATAGCTCATTGTATTTCCTATTCTCAAGCGAAATCATGCCAATCGGCTTATTGGTATTAATTTCAGAGAATATAAAGTCATTTCTATTATTTCTAGTTTTGATAAACCACTTTCTGTGATCTTCCAGATTAAACTCTTGCTGTTTATGACTTACATTTTTCAATCTAGGACTATTTCTCCAATTTATAATTAACTCAGAGTCATCAATCGTTAGTTGTCTGTAGTTAAGCCTTAAACTCTCAAAATTATCCATATACATTAAAAATTAACCAGTTGTATGGCTCATTATTCTTTCTGCGCCATATCCATCCACCATAATACTTTTGTGTTTAAACCATTTATTAATCTCATTTTGATCGCTAAAGAACTGTTTATAGGAATTTTTAAGCATCATTGAATCCACAGATTGAACACTCCCCACATACTTAGCATTATTATGTTCATCCCAAGCTTGCGATTGCTTAACTTGATTATCTGCAACACTGACTATTTGCATTGGAATTTCCAAAAAAGCAGACTCGTATGTAATTGTTCCTCCGCTTGTTAAAGCAAACATACAATTATTTAAAATTTCAGGATAGTTCTCTGAATCAATCAATACATTGAAAGAACTATTAGATTTGTATTTTTTAATGATGGCTTCTTTATTTTTATATAGTTTGGTTATAGCAATATTTACTCTAGAATGTTTTGATGACAAAAAATTTAAGTAGTTA
>CAJXFJ010000418.1 GCA_913052515.1 uncultured Flavobacteriales bacterium
TGATTTGGATCAGAAAAACCTGTTGCTTGTCGATGACAAGAGGCGCAGGATTGCGTACCATCTCTACTTAATAAGGGTTCATAGAATAACATCCGACCAAGTGAAACTCCCTCCTCAGTTAAAGGGTTGTCCGCAGGCACATCTATCGGTGGTAAAGAAGAAGGGATCTCCAAAGAATAAGGGGTCGTATTAAATTCATCTACCGGCTCATCACAATCATTTATACAACAAGATTGAATAAGTAATACAAGAAATAATAAGAATGTATTAATAGTGGCTTTAAACATAGTCCAAATTTATAAAATTTATACCGAATTAAATTAACTAAAGTTGTTCCACATAAGCTTATATAATCACTTTTTACATTCATGAATAATCAAATTTGAATTATATTTGTAGAGAACTTCACAAAATGATTGGACAAGAAAAAACTCACACCTATTTCAGCTCAGATATAGATTCAGGATTAAAAGCCATAGCTGAAAAAGTAATTTCTGAAGAAAGAATTACCGTAAAAGAAGGTATTTACCTATTTGAAAAAGGAGAATTGGGTTTTTTAGGAAGTTTAGCCAATTATATCAGAACTAAAAAACACGGTGATTATACTTATTTCAACAAAAATTTCCATATTGAACCTACTAATATTTGTGTTTTCGATTGCAAATTTTGTTCCTACTCCAGATTACTTAAACACCGACAAGAAGGCTGGGAATTAAGTGCGGACGATATTTTAAAAAAAGTTAAAGAATACGATGGAAAGCCAGTTACCGAAGTTCATATTGTAGGTGGTGTTCACCCAAAAATGGGCTTAATGTATTTTGCAGAACTCATTAAAAAAATAAAAGAATACAGACCTGAATTACACGTCAAAGCTTTTACTGCTGTTGAACTTGAATTTATGTGTCGTAAAGCAAGAGTTTCATATGAAGAAGGTTTAAAAATTCTTAAATATCACGGTCAGGATTCTCTTCCTGGAGGTGGTGCCGAAATTTTTGATGAAGAATTAAGAAATCGTATATGTAAAGACAAATGTACTTCTGACCAGTGGTTAAAAATTCATGAAACTGCTCATAATATTGGAATGCCATCAAATGCAACCTTACTTTATGGACACTATGAAAGCTACGCTCATCGTATTGACCACATGAATCGCTTGAGAGAACTTCAAGATAAAACAGGTGGATTTAACACGTTTATTCCTTTGAAATTTCGCAACGGGAACAATCAAATGTCTGATATACCTGAAGTCTCTACTATAGAAGATCTTAAAATGTACGCAGTATCAAGAATATTCCTTGACAACTTTAATCATATTAAAGCTTATTGGCCAATGATTGGTAGAGATACTTCTCAAATGTCACTCAACTTTGGAGTAAATGATATCGATGGAACCATAGACGACTCTACTAAAATTTATTCTATGGCAGGTTCTGAAGAACAAAACCCTAGCCTAAGTACACAAGAGCTTTGCAAACTCATAGAAGATGTTGGACGTCACCCAATTGAAAGAGGCACACTCTACAACATTATTAATGACTACAAGCACTATAATTGGGAAAGTGAAAAAATACACAATTAATTTATAACTACACATTTAAAAAATTAATTCTAAAGCATAAACTTATCTTATTTTAATTATTAACACCCTCCTAACTAGATGAAAAAAATACTATTTACTCTTTTACTATTCAGCTCGTTTATTCAAGCGCAGCATGTTTTAAGTAACAGACTGCAAGATAGTATCTCTAATGCAGAACATATAGACCAAAAATTTGCAATTCGAATAGAAATGCAAGATAAAGTAGATGCGTTTCAATTACATCAAGATTACATTCTAACACAAACGCCTGTTAAAGAAAGAGCAATAAAAACTATTAAAAAACTTAAACATAAAGCCAATACAAGTCAAGAAAACCTAATCAACTTTTTAAAAAATAATGCACCATCATCTTATAATACCTTTCGTAAATATTGGATTACAAATCAAATTTACTTAGAAGGTACACAAGACTTAATTTATCAGATTGCACAAAGAAATGATGTCGCTTACGTTGACCTTAATATTGATAAAATTTCTCCTTTAGAAGAAGTAAGCTCTATACTTCAGTATGTAAGTTCAGGAACAATTGA
>CAJXFJ010000419.1 GCA_913052515.1 uncultured Flavobacteriales bacterium
TAACTTTTGAATATGATAAAGAAACATCAATTTCAGAATTTTGCATATCAAAAAGAGTACTAAATTTATTCTTCAAAAGAGATTTCATATTTTTAAATGTTAATCCCTTAACATAAATCCTTCCATATGAACTTGGAGAAATATATCCTCTTGAATCAACTTCTAATGTTTCAGAAAATTCATTGAATCCCCATATCGAAATACTAATTTCATCTCCTGGCCCTAACTTATAATTTTCAGGAGCTTTAGCATCCAGTGCTTTTTGATAAAAATTAAGCTTATTGTTTCTAAAAATATCCTGACCAAATATTTTAGCTCTTGGATAAATTATTGAATCAACTGTCAATGTATCTTCAAAAAACAAATTAAACTTATCAATATTTGTTAGTGAATCAGAAATTTGCTGGTTTACTTTTGAATACTTACCCCTACTATATTTGTAATCCATTGCTTCATTAATTTCTTCATCACTAAAACCCATTTGTTTTAAAACTAACTTACTAGGGATATCGCTAGGCTTTAAATCATTTGACTGTTGGTTTGATGGCAAGAAATTCAAATAGGTAGATTTGTTTTTTAATTTATCAAAATTCTGTGCTTTTGTAAATGAAAAACTAACTAATAAAAACAGGTAAACTAAAAAAAACTTTTTCATAATATTTTATTTTAAGACAGATCTGGAAATAACTATTCTCTGAATTTCGGATGTTCCTTCATAAATTTGAGTGATTTTGGCATCTCGCATCAACCTCTCAACATGATACTCTTTTACAAAGCCATATCCGCCATGAACCTGTACAGCTTCAGTAGCAGTCTTCATTGCAGTTTCTGATGCGTAAACTTTAGCCATAGCACTTTCTTTATCATAATTCATTCCATTATCTTTTAGCCATGCAGCCTTCAAACATAACAGTCTTGCTGCTTCAATTTCAGTTGCCATATCAGCAAGTTTAAATGCAATAGCTTGATGGTTAGAAATTTCTTTTCCAAAGGCTTTTCTTTCTTTTGAATATTTTAAAGATAACTCATATGCACCTGAAGCAATTCCTAAAGCTTGGGCTGCGATTCCAATCCTTCCACCAGAAAGAGTTTTCATTGCAAAAGAAAACCCAAAACCATTTTCACCAATTCTATTTTCTTTAGGAACCTTTACGTCTGTAAACATTATAGAATGAGTATCAGAACCTCTAATCCCAAGTTTATCTTCTTTTTTACCAACAATCACACCATCTGTTTCTTTTTCAACTATAAATGCATTTATTCCTTTATGACCCAAAGCATGATCAGTTTGGGCAATAACTAAATAAACTGAAGCAGAATTCCCATTTGTAATCCAATTCTTTGTTCCATTTAAAATATAATGATCGTCATTGTCAATAGCTGTAGTTCTTTGAGAGGTAGCATCACTTCCTGCTTCTGGTTCAGACAAACAAAAAGCACCTATTATTTCTCCTGTTGCTAATCTCCTTAAATATTTATCTTTTTGCTTTTGTGATCCATATGTTTCTAGACCCCAACAAACTAAAGAGTTATTTACTGACATTATTACAGAACAGGAAGCATCAATCTTAGATATTTCTTCCATTGCAAGAACATAAGAAATAGTATCCATTCCTCCTCCTCCATATTCTGGACTAACCATCATTCCCATAAATCCAAGTTCAGCCATCTTTTTAACTTGATCAGTTGGAAACTCTTGCTTTTCATCTCTTTCAATCACACCAGAAAGCAATTCATTTTGAGCAAAATCCCTTGCAGCATCTCTTATCATTAAATGTTCTTCTGTTAAATCAAAATTCATTCTTTTATATTTTAAATCTGTATAACAAAAATACACTTTTTCAACTATCTTTGAATCTGGATGATGAACATTAATCGCCTCACTGTTATTGGAGTTATGTCAGGCACTTCTCTAGATGGTCTTGACATAGTTAAATGCCATTTTATTAAAAGTAAAAATTGGGATTACACAATAGAAAAAGGAATTACTATTAAGTATTCATATTTTTGGAAAAAAACACTTAGCAACCTACATCTTAAAGGGGAAAAAGAGATAAACAAAATTAATATAGAATATGGAAATTTTATTGGAAATGAAATAAATAAATTCATT
>CAJXFJ010000420.1 GCA_913052515.1 uncultured Flavobacteriales bacterium
TGGTTTATCGGTTATGTCAAAAACCATTTGATCCATTGCAATTGCACCTACTTGAGGAACTAAAACACCATCTATTGAAGCTGATATTTTTCCGGAAAGAGTTCTGCTTACTCCGTCTGCATAACCAATAGCCACTACAGCAAGTTTACTTTTTCTTTGGGTTTTAAAAAAATGTCCATACCCGACACCAATACCTTTTTCAACATCCCTAATCAAAGTAACTCGCGCCTTAACTTTCAAAGCTGGTATAAGATTCAAATTAAAATGGGAATCATTTACGGGAAAATAACCATACAAACTAAGTCCTACTCGAACCATATCAAAATGAAGGCCACTATCTGCCAATGTCGCTGCAGAATTTGCTAAGTGCCTGCATATAGACCTATCTCTTTTGCCCAAATCATTCAAAACTTTTTCAAATCTATTTAACTGAGTCTGAGTAAAGTTAATACGAGTATTTTTCCTTTGACCTAAATCAGCAATTGCTAAATGACTATATATTCCTTTTAAAGATATGTTTTCTAAATAATCTATTTTAGAAATACATTCTTTTACTTCATTGCAATTAAATCCAAGTCTAGTCATTCCAGTATCAACTTTTAAATGAATAGGAAATTTTTTTTGATTATTCTCAGCAATATTATTACAAATAATTGCTTCACGAATTCCACTAATCGTAGGAATTAGATCCAAGCAATAAGAAGAATAAAGTTCTTCTGAATTGATTAGATTTCCAAGAATTAATATTTGACACTTCAAGCCAGCATTTCTTAATTGAATACCTTCTTCTAAAGTAGCCACTCCTAGGCTATCAGCGCCTCCGATTAAAGCAGCCTTTGCGACAGTCTCTGCACCATGGCCATATCCATCAGCTTTGACCACTGCCATTAACAAACAATCTTTACCAATAAAGTTTTTCAAAACTCTTGAATTATTTTCAATAGCTTTGGAATCAACCTCAACCCATGCTCTACTACAAGGATCAGAATTAATGAGTTTGATTTTTCTCGCACCTGAAGTGAGAAATTTTTCAGTTTTATTGATCTTTGACATACTTCTCATGCAATCAATGTAATAAAGGAAACTGCATCAAATTGGTATTACCACTAGCATGCCGCTTAAATGGCTTGTTTGCATGGGTCAAGTCCTTGTTTTGAATGCTTCATATGAGCCATTGAACATCACCTCATGGCGTCGCGCGACTGTTTTAATGCTTAAAGGTAAGGCTGAAAGCCTTGAAGAAGATTTTGCTCATAGTATTAGAAAAGATGTAAAAGCCCCTACAGTCATAAGATTAAGACAATTTATTAGAGTTCCATATCGGGATATACCTTTAAGCAGAAAAAACATACTTCAAAGAGATGGTAACTGTTGTCAATATTGTGGTCAGAAAAACAAAAAACTTTCAATTGATCATGTTTTACCCCGAAGTAGAGGAGGAACGGATGCCTGGGAGAATGTAATTACTGCATGTCTTCAATGCAATGTAATGAAAGGTAATAGAACTCCAGAAGAAGCAAAAATGCCATTAAGAACAAAACCTTATAAACCCTTAAATAATATGAGTTTTGAAACCACAAAACAAATTCACTCTGGTCGCCACAAGGAATGGGGGAAATATGTAATTGGATGGGTTACTTAGTTTTGTTTAATCTCCAGACTGATTACTCAATTGTTCCATTTGTCTTTTTTGTTCTTCTGCAATACATGCGCCAATTACATCTTCAAGTTGACCTGCAAGAACTTGTTCAAGAGGAAAATTAATTCCTAATCGATGATCAGTGGTTCGATTATCTTTATAGTTATAGGTTCGTATCTTTTCACTTCTATCTCCTGTTCCTACCTGTGATAATCGAGCGGATCTTTCTTTTGCATTAGCCTCTGCAATCTCTAACTCTAATAATTTAGCTCTTAAAATTTCCATTGCTCTCTCTCTATTTTGTAGTTGAGAACGCTCTTGAGTACAGAAAACTCTTATACCTGAGGGCTTATGAAATAAATCTATAGCTGTTTCTACCTTATTAACATTTTGGCCACCAGCCCCGCCTGATCTAGCTGTACTAATTTCTAAGTCAGTAGATTCTATTTTCACCTCAACTGGATCAGCTT
>CAJXFJ010000421.1 GCA_913052515.1 uncultured Flavobacteriales bacterium
TCAGTATTATAAGGCAGCTTTGACAATATCTTTAAAGCATCAAGGCATAATTTCTCAGCCCTTTCCTGAGATGCTTTAAGACCAATAATAGAAGGGTAGGTGGCTTTATTTTGCTTGGAATCAGAATTTAACGGCTTACCAATTTTCTTCTCATCTCCAAGAACGTCTAAAATATCATCCTTAATCTGGAATGCTAACCCAAATTTTTTTGCAAAAGTCAAAAAATCTATCTTGTCTTTTTTTGGTAATCCATCTTTAAGAATACAAATAGATTCAACACAGGCCTCTATAAGTTTTCCTGTCTTCAAATAATGTATTTCATCCAAGTCTCTAACTTTAATTTTTTTTCCTTCTGAAGCTAAGTCTCGACTTTGTCCTTCAACCATTCCTCTTGGTCCACATGCTTTTGCAAAAAGGTTAATAATTTTTAGCTTTTGTTCGGATTCAAGTTTTTTATCTTTAATGGTTGTCAAAACCTCCAACGCAAGAGGCTGTATAGCATCTCCTGCTAATATTGCGGTTGCTTCATCAAATTTTTTATGACAAGAAAGCTTCCCTCTTCTGAAATCATCATCATCCATTGAGGGTAAATCATCATGAATCAATGAATAACAGTGAATTAGTTCTCCAGAAGCAGCCATTAAATCAATAGTTTTTGGGCTAACATCAACTTTTAATGCTTCTGCCATTAATAAAACTAGTTGAGGCCTGATTCTCTTTCCACCATTTAAAACAGAGTAGTGTATAGCCTCGGAAATTTTTGAAAATTTTCTAGGTGGTAAAGATTCAAGAATTGCTTTATCTATCCTTTTTATATTCTTATTTAAAAAAGATAGATCTTTAATGTCTAAATCTTCTAAATTATTTGTCATCAAAGTCTTCTAGATCAAGCGTGCCATCATCTTTTTCTAAAAGCTTTTGAATTTTCAATTCAGCTTTGGTGAGGAGTTCCTGACAGTATTTGGTTAACTTCACTCCCTCTTCAAAATTTTTTATTGATTCATTTAGAGGTAAATCGCCGTCTTCAAGAGCTTCAATAATTTTTTCTAGTTTTGCTAAAGATTTTTCAAAATCTAAACTTTTTTCTTTGGACTTATCGTTCACTGGCTGTTTTTAAAAATAAGTTTTTTATGTTTCTAAATATTTTTCTTATAACTTCAGGTAGCATAAGCCAACAAGGAGTTAAGAACAAGGTTATTGCTGAAGCAAAGGATAGTCCACAAACTACAGCAAAAGACATAGGTTGCCACCACTCTGAAACTCTTCCTCCGACTTCAATATTTCTTTGATAAAAATCTACACCGATTCCTGAAGCTAATGGTAGCAACCCAATAACAGTGGTTGCAGTTGTTAAGATAATAGGTCTTAGTCTTTGCGCAGCTGTACGAATTACTATTTGCTCTCTGGATAAATTTGGATTCTCTTTGGTAATTACATTGTATGTATCAACTAGAACAATATTATTATTGACAACAATTCCTGCCAAAGCAATAACTCCTAAACTTGTAAATAAAGAGCTAGAAACTTGTTGTGTCACCAATAAACCAAGCAAAACCCCAGCAGTAGATAAAATTACTGCAGATACGATTACAAAAACTTGGTAGAAGCTATTAAGTTGAACCATCAATAAAATTGACATTAAAAATATGCCAACAATAAAAGCAAACAGAAAGAAAGCCGAGTTTGCATCAGACTCCGCTTGTTGTCCACCAAACCTAAATTGTAATTGTTTATACTCATTGTTATCAGCTATCCACTGCTCAATTTTTGGAATTACATCCTCCACTAAAGAGCCTTTTGCATACTCTGCAGCTACAGTAAAAGCTCTTTCTCCAGATACTCTTCGAATAGAAGGCGGAATATAGGCTGGAACGACCTCTACAAAACTACTCAATGGGGCTTGACCAAATCTTGTGTTTACAGTTAGTTCATTGAACTGATCTAATCTTCTCTGATCAGCTGGAAATCTAACTCTAATATCCACTTCTTCATCTAAATCTTCAGGTCTGTATTCACCAACTTTGACTCCGTCTGTCATGAATTGAATTGCAGCTCCAATATCTTGAGTTGCTACTCCAAATTGCCTTGCTCTTTCTTTATCGATTT
>CAJXFJ010000422.1 GCA_913052515.1 uncultured Flavobacteriales bacterium
AAATCAATTGTGAAAAAAATGAAGTTTGTATTGATGGGAATTGTGTAAAGTTAACTTCAGACAATAAAGACTTTTATTTCTTCTCACAGCCGGAACCTGATACCATTGTTCTCAGCGAGTTTTATATTGAAAGAATCCCAGAATTAAGAGCAAATGGATTGAGTTGGGATTCAGGGAGCTTTCCTGATGTTTACATCCAAATTCTTCAAAATGGAAAAATTATATATGCTACACCCAACAGTATTCAAAATTTGAATAATTCATTGCTTCCTTTAAAATTAAATATTCCAAATCCATTTGAAATTACTGACATTAACAAAGTAATCAGCATTAATTTTTATGATGATGATGGAAACAATTTTGATGAGTTTATGGGTGGTGTTACCTTTAATCCCTATCAAGAGGAATATCCAGATTCGATTCAAGCAGATCTTGGTGGGCCTGTAGCAGTAAGTTTATCGGCTAGGTATATTTTCTAAAACAACCGCTTCCTTTTACTCAAAAAAGGCAATAAAATCTGATGAAAGCCTTTAGCAATATCGGCTTCAACAAAGTCAATTCCGTATTGTCCGCATTTTAGTTTAAGCTCTTTTTCTCGCTTGCGCATTTCTTTTACATAGAGCTCTTTTACCTCATTGGTGTTTAGCTTTACCTCTTCCCCACTTTCCATATCTACAAAGCGGTAGGGTCGGTTTTCAAATTCAAAATCCAATTCTTTGGCTTGATCTACCACATGAAATAAAATGACTTCATGCTTGTTGTGTTTCATGTGCTGCAAAGCAGAAAGCAATTCTTCTTCCCGTTCAGAATTGTCCATCATATCACTAAAAATGATGATTAAAGAACGTTTGTGAATCATTTCGGCAATGTGGTGCAAAGACTCTACGGCTGATGTTTGTTTACCAGAAGATTGCTGATCCAAAAGTTTCTCCAATTCGGCATACACCAATCGCATGTGAGTGGCATTAGACTTGGCCTGTGTATGTGTTTCTATACTTGAACTAAAAGTGCTTAAACCGTAAGCATCTCTTTGTTTTTTGAGCAGCTCGACCAAAGCAGCTGCGGCATAAATGGAAAAATCTAGTTTATTCAGTTCTCCTTTCTTTCGATCTTCAGGAAAGTACATGGAAGAAGAAACATCTAACACAATGCGACAACGCAAATTGGTTTCCTCCTCGTAGCGTTTTACAAAAAGCTTGTCGGTTTTGGCATATAACTTCCAATCTAAATGACGGGTAGATTCGCCACTGTTATACAAGCGATGCTCGGCAAACTCAACTGAAAAACCGTGAAATGGACTTTTATGCAAGCCAGTAATAAACCCTTCCACCACTTGTTTGGCCAAAAGCTCTAAATGGGTATATGCTTGAAGTTCTTTACGGTTAATGGAAGCCATGTAAACAAGATTAAGGATTAAAGATAAGAGCAAAAAGCCAAGCCCGAATTAAAAGTAAAAAACTCATTATAAATAATCCGTTAAAGAATTCTATAATGAGTTTTTTAAGGCTTTTGGCTAAATGCTTTAAGCATTCAGCTTTAGACTGTTATCTCGCCAAAGGCGATTTTATGCCATTTGAGCATCTAACTTTCCAGCGTAAGCTGATTTAGGCGCTGCACCTACTTGCTTATCTACAACTTCTCCTCCTTTAAAGAAAAGAACGGTAGGAATGTTTCTAATGCCATATTTTGCCGAAACTTCAGGGTTGTGGTCAACGTTTACTTTGCCAACTACGGCTTTCCCTTCGTATTCGCCACTTAACTCTTCAACAACTGGTCCAACCATTCTACATGGTCCACACCACTCTGCCCAAAAGTCTACTAAAACTGGTTTATCTGAGTTTAAAACTACTTCTTCAAAATTTGCATCTGTTATTTCTAATGCCATGATTTCTGTTATTTATTGGTGATTAATTATTTCAATTTTCATTGATTAAACAAGAAACAATCCAAATCGTTTTTGCGCCAAATTGTCATTAATTTAAGGCAAAATCAACTGCTGGATGCTTTTCAAATTGTTCAATCATTTCGTTGGTTAATTTGGTTCGTATACTTCTCGATTTTAATTCAATGACTTCTTTTCGTTTTCGGTCTATTAAGCT
>CAJXFJ010000423.1 GCA_913052515.1 uncultured Flavobacteriales bacterium
AACATTTGCCCTTAAAGTATGCAATGGTATACTTCCTTCTCTGAGCCATTCTGTTCTTGCAATTTCATTTCCGCCTAGCCTACCACTTACCATTACTTTTATTCCTTTAGCGTTAAGTCTCATAGCAGATTGCATAGCTCTTTTCATAGCTCGTCTGTAAGAAATTCTTTTTACTAGTTGCTGGGCTATATTTTCAGCTACTAGATTTGCATTCAATTCTGGTTTCTTTATTTCTTTAATGTTTACAGCAACTTCATTATTTGTAATTTTTGATATATTTTTTTTAATCTTTTCTATATCAGCTCCTTTTTTACCTATAACAAATCCAGGTCTTGATGTATGAATTGAAACAGTGCACTTTTTAGATGATCTTTCTATTATAATTTCAGATACTCCTGAATTCACAATGCTTTTCTTTATGTACTGTCTAATTTTAAAATCTTCTATAAGATATTTACCAAAATCTTTTTTCTTAGCAAACCAGATGGAATCCCATCCACGATTTACTCCTAATCTCAAACCAATAGGATTAACTTTTTGACCCATCTCTCACCTCCGATTTCTCCTCTAAAACTATTGTTATTCTGCTGAACGGTTTTTTTATAGGACTAGCTCTTCCTTTTGCTCTAGGTCTAAATCTTTTCATAACTAAAGACTTTCCAACATATGCTTCTTTAATAAATAAATTGTCAATGTCGTATTGAAAATTATTTTCGGCGTTAGCAATTGCCGATTTAACTGTTTTGCTTACATCTTTGGCTGCTTTTTTTCGAGTAAAATCTAAGTCTTTTAATGCTACATCTGCTTTTTTTCCTCTAATATAATCTAATACTAAGGCTATTTTTCGTGAACTAGATCTTACGTTTTTATTAATAGCTTTAACTGATAATTTATTTTTTGACATTTGATCCCTCACTTGGTTTTGGTGTAGCTGGTTTTGAGTCACCTGATTTAGCTGCAGGTGCTGCCGCACCTCCTGTAGCTGGAGCTGCTGCTGCAGCTTTTTTATCTGCAGGAGTATGTCCTTTAAAAGTTCTTGTAGGAGCAAATTCTCCTAACTTATGTCCCACCATTTCTTCAGAAATAGTTATTGGAATAAAAATTCTACCATTATGAATTAAAAAGCTTTGTCCCACAAAATCAGGGATAATAGTTGAGTTTCTAGACCAAGTTTTTATAGGTTTGCGATTAGTTTGACCTTTTAATTTGTCTACTTTTTTGAGTAAACTTGGGTGTACAAAAGGTCCTTTCCAAATAGCTCTCGCCATATTTATTTTCTCTTCTTTCTTCTTGTTATAATTAATTTATCACTTCTTTTTGGTCTTCTTGTTTTTAAGCCTTTAGCTGACTGACCCCAAGGTGAGACGGGACTTCTACCTCCTGATGTTTTCCCTTCTCCACCCCCATGAGGATGATCAACCGGATTCATTGCTACACCTCTAACTGATGGTCGTTTGCCTCGCCATCTGTTTCTACCTGCTTTACCTATTTTAATATTTTTTTGATCTGGATTAGATACTACGCCAATTGTTGCCGAACATTCACCTCTGACTTTTCTTGTTTCACCTGAAGCTAGTTTGATAATGGCATAATCACCATCATAACCGGATAAAGTAACTGATGATCCGGCAGAACGTGCAAGTTTACCGCCATTTCCAGGTATCAATTCAACATTATGTAAAGAAGTGCCAGGAGGTATATCTTTAAGTTGTAAATTGTTACCAATTTTAATCTCTACATTTTTACCAGACTCTATTTTATCTCCAACTTTAAGACTTTGAGGGCAAATTATATAATTCATCTCTTTATCATCGTATTTGATTAAAGCTATATATGCTGTTCTATTTGGGTCGTACTCAATTCTCTCAATTGTAGCTGGAACATTTTTTTTCTTTCTCATAAAATCTATTATTCTAAATTTCTTCTTATGACCTGCTCCTTTAGATCTTGAGGTTATTCTTCCATAATTATTTCTTCCACCTGATGATGTTTGACCTCTGGTAAGAGGTTTGTAAGGCGATCCTTTCCAAAGAGCACCTTTGTTTATTATAACTGTACCCCTGTTTGATTTTGTATATGGTTTAAAAGTTTTTAGTCCC
>CAJXFJ010000424.1 GCA_913052515.1 uncultured Flavobacteriales bacterium
TATCTTGTCTTTAGAAGAGTTAAAGACGGAATTATTGAAGCTAAAACCCAATCAACACAATTCTACAGATTTGTTAGAAAAAGAAAGATTGATTAGAGCAATTGAGATTGCTTTAGCTGAAAAGAGTAACAGCAGTTCTGTACGTCAAAGCCCTGTTGAAAAGGCTTTGCTTTTTGGTCTTAAAACCGAGAGAGACAAGCTGAGAAGCCGAATTAAACTAAGGCTAGAAGCACGATTGAAAGAAGGTATGATTGAAGAAGTGGAAGACTTGATTAAGAAAAAAGTAAGTCATGATCAGTTGAATTATTTCGGTTTAGAGTATCGTTTTATCAGTAATTATCTAAAAGGAGAATTATCTTATGACGAGATGTATGTGGGTCTACTTCAAGCCATACGACGATTTGCCAAAAAGCAAGAAACTTGGTTCAGGCGCATGGAAAAACAAGGACATTTAATTCATTGGATTGATGTATCACTTCCGCAAGAAAAGAAGCTTAAGTTGATACTTGAAAAATTAAATTTAGCATGATGTTTAAAGTCTATAAATCGTCTGCTGGTTCAGGAAAGACATTTACATTGGTAAAGGAGTTTATAAAACTCTGTTTAGCAAATACCCAAGCTACCTATTTTAGTAGAATTTTGGCAATAACCTTTACCAATAAGGCTACTGCAGAAATGAAAGAGCGTGTCCTTAATCAGCTTGAAGCATTTGAAAAAGGAAAGGAAGATGCCATGTCTGATTTAATCGCTGCTGAATTGGGTATTAGCTTTCAAGAACTGCAAGCTCAATCCGCAAAAGTAATTAGTCAAATTCTTCACCAATACGGCGACTTTAGCATTTCAACCATTGATCAATTTACCCACCGCTTGATTCGAACTTTTGCCAAAGATTTAAATCTTCCCTTAAAGTTTATGGTGGCTATTGAACATGAAGAACTCATGGAGAAGACTATATTTTCATTGATTAATGAGGTTGGGGCTAACACCAAAATAACTTCCTTATTGACTCAATTTTTGTATCGTCATATTACACTAGATAAAAGTTGGCGAATAGAAAATGAATTGCTTCACTTTGCCAATCAACTGATCAATGAAAATAGCTTTTATTATTTGCAGTCTTTAAAGCAAGTTGATGATGCTGACTTTGAAGAAAGCCGGAAATCTCTCAATAAAAAGGTCAATCATTTTTTAAAGGAATTGGCTGTAATTGGCAAAGAAGGGCTGAAATTAATTAGGGAGAATAACATTCCTCATGACCATTTTACAAGAGGATTAATTCCGAAGTTTTTTAAATCAATTTCCAATCCTACGATTCATAAAATAGAAGTAAGTAAAACAGTAGTAAGCAGCTATGAAAATTTAAATTGGTATCCCAAACGTTTGAATAATGCTGATGCGGCACAAATAGACGGGATTAGTGAGCCCCTTTCTCAACTACTTGAGCGCTATTTTAATTTGATTGAAACGGATTATAAATCGGCTTTGGCGGCATTTGCTATATTAGAAAAAATGTCAAGCTTAGCTTTGATTCAAGAAATAGAAAGTCGTTTTGATAAAATAAAAAAAGAAGAAAATGTGATTCACATTAGTGAATTTAATAAGCGAGTTTCTGAAGTTGTCTTAAATGAGCCTATGCCTTTTATTTATGAGCGAATAGGAGAGCGATACAAGCATATCATGATTGACGAGTTTCAAGATACCTCTATCCTTCAATTTGTGAATTTATTACCCTTATTGGAGGAATCACTTTCACAAGCAAATTTTAATATGATTGTTGGAGATGCTAAGCAAGCTATATACCGTTTTCGAGGAGGCGTTTCAGAACAATTTGCTAAAATGCCCGAGATTGACCATCTGTATGAGCAATATGGCAATTTAGTTTCTGAACGATTAGGTGCTTTAAAGTCCAATTATCAAGAAGCGCAATTGGCTGTAAACCGACGCTCTAAAGCCAATGTCATTTCATTTAATAATGAGTTTTTTCAGTTTGCTTTCAATCATTCTTTAATTCATGCTGAAGCGAAAGTAGCTTTTCAAGAAGTAAAGCAAGAAATTGCCAATGATGATGGAAAAGGATACGTACAGGTTG
>CAJXFJ010000425.1 GCA_913052515.1 uncultured Flavobacteriales bacterium
TTTGGCATCCGTTTTTCTTATTTCAGGATGATTTCCTAAACCTAGGTAATTGTTTAAGCTCCATTGTAAAACCTCTTTACCTCTAAAGGTCATTCGGTTCGCCATTTCGCCTTCTAATTTTGGGAAAGTAAAGTAGCCATGGCTCTCTTTTGCGTGTTGGCCTAATGGGCCTGGGTTAGCATCTAATTTATCAAATAAATCTCTCATGCAGTATCGTTCTTTTAAACAAGCGGCAAAGGTAGCTTTTATTTGATTTCTAGCAAATCAAAGCATGAACAACCCAACCTTAAAAAAACAAAAAAAGGCGCTTCAAAAGCGCCTTTTTTTGTTGAGCTTGTTTTGATTAAGACTTCTTTCCAAGCATAAGGATTTCATGCACAACCACTTCAGTGACATATTTCTTTTGACCATCTTTATCATCGTAAGAGCGTGAAGTTAGTTTCCCTTCAATTGCCACTTCACTACCTTTTTTTAAATATTTTTCAGCAATCTCAGCCGTTTTGCCCCAAGCAATAAGGTTGTGCCATTGGGTGTCTTCTACTTTTTCACCTTTGTTGTTGTAGTATGTGTCATTAGTTGCAACTGAAAAACGTGCAAGTGTTTTTCCACCTTCCAAATTTTTTACTTCTGGGTTCATACCTAAGTGACCGATTAATTGAACTTTGTTTTTCAAATTTTTCATGATTTTGAATTTTAGTTTAATAATTGAATTTGATTGTTGTCGTTTGTTCGATTCGACGAGGCAAAGGTTAGAAGAGCTGAAATGTTGATTCGGTACTTATCTATTTAATAACGTGTAACATTCGTTTATAAACGGGTATAAGCGTTTAAAAATGGATATGTTTCAGTATATCAGGGTTTTGAAGTTTTTGAATAATGAACTAAAAAAATCATTGATTTTAACGTTTATTTTGTGACATGGCTGTAATAAAGGCGAAAATTTCATTTGTTTCCTTGCTAATTAGTATGTTGATCATGCTAATTACAGCCTCTAATTTTCATTGGGGGAAAGACAATTGGAAGGGGATTTTAGAAGCTGATGCCAAAGGTTATTACGCCTATTTGCCTGCCATTTTCATATATCAAGATCTAAATTTTGAGTTCATTGATTCAGTCGAGAAAAAATACCCTGCACCTCATTTGTTTGTTGATTTTCGAGCACATCTTGATCATGGAATTGCGATTAATAAATATTATGCTGGAACTGCGCTGCTTCAATTGCCATTTTTTTCATTTGGACATTTAATTACCAAGATAGTAGGAGGAGAGGCTGATGGGTACAGCAAATGGTATTTAATTTCAGTGAGTTGGGCTTCCTTGTTTTATTTGTTTTTAGGGCTTTTTTATTTGGGAAAAAGTTTATTGCTAGTAGGAATAAAAGACTATTGGGTGGCATTGCTTTTAGCCGCATTTTTATTTGGAAGTAATCTCTTTGCGTATGCGGTGGTTGAAACAGGAATGTCGCATGTTTATTCATTTAGCCTCATCAGTATTTGCTTGTTTTATTTATTAGAATTTAGAGCAAGTCAGAAATTAAGTCACTTATTTATCATTGCCGGTCTTGTAGGCTTAATAGTATTTGTGCGACCGGTGAATTTGTTAGTTCTTGCAGCATTACCATTCATAGCAGGAAGTTGGACTGACTTAAAGTCTTACCTAAATCCACTGTTTGACAGGCCCATTCGATTGTTAAATGCTTTTTTGCTCTTCTTAGCATTTCCTTTTCTGCAGTTATTCATTTACAAAGTATCCACGGGTGATTGGTTCGTTTATTCTTATTCAGAAGAAGGGTTTGATTTTTTAAAGCCTCATTTTCTCGATATTCTATTTAGCTATAAAAAAGGGCTTTTCGTTTATACACCAATTTATCTTTTCAGTTTTGTAGGACTTATTGCTTTATGGCAAGTCAATCGATTTCGATTTTGGGCATGGCTCTTCTTTTTTGGCTTAATTACGTATGTGTTTTCTTCTTGGTGGATGTGGTACTACGGCGGGAGTTTTTCTTCAAGAGTATACGTAGAGTATATACCACTTTTTGCTTTATTATTTGGGTTAGGAATTAAAGCAATACGTCATAAGTGGCAAAAC
>CAJXFJ010000426.1 GCA_913052515.1 uncultured Flavobacteriales bacterium
TGATCTAGCTAAGGCAATTCTTTTGCGTATTCCTACAGGAAGATTTTCTCCCCGATTTTCCAAGTTCATATTAATCCCTTCAGGATGACTATTAATAAAACTTTCAAGATCTGACCTCTTCAAAACCTCTTTAAAGAAAATTTTATTTACTTCATTTGCACCCACAATATTCTCCAAGAGTCTTCCATCTACAAATTTTGGCTCTTGAGGTAGATAAGTTAAATTTTCTCTAATCCACTTTAATGATAATTGATTAATTTCTAAATCATCATAAAAAACCTGACCTCGATTAAACTCAAGGATGCCTGCTATTGACTTAATTAAAGTTGACTTTCCACTTCCATTTGAACCTATAATTGCAACTACTTCTCCCGCCGTAACCTCACAGCTCAATGATTCAAAGACAGGATTCTTGGTTTTTGGATATTGAAAAAACAAATCTTTTATTGAAATTTTTCCACTAAAATTTTCAATCTTAGAGCCTTCAGATTTTTCGTTGGGAAATTTTAAAATGGCTTCAATCTCTTTCAATGATTGTTCAGCTTTTTTTATTGGCTCTAATGTTTGAACAAATTTAATAGAAGGCATAATCGCTCTTGCAGCCAAAATATTTGCACCAATTAATGCTCCAACACTTATTTGTCCATCAACCGCTAATATTGCACCCCATCCTATAATTGCTATAGTAGTAAATGCAGAAATTAGAGCTAAAGATGATGAAAGCAAGTTTTTGTTTCTTTCAGCTTTTTCTCTTAATGAAATAAACTGATTTAAAATTAAGTTCCATGTCTTATGGATAACTGATAGCAGGTTAAAGTATCTTACAGAAGTACTCCTAGAGCTAACATTGTCATATATTCGTGCTGTGCTCATTGAAGTAGATGTAATCTTACTTATTGAATCATAAATTCCTGATGAATATAAAGCATTGATTAAAAAAGGAAGAAATATAAATACGATAACTATTAATCCTAATTGATAATGAATGAGGAAAATTGCAATAATAAATATTAATGAAAATGGAAGATCAATAATAACTAAAGTAGTAGTTGCCGTCAGTGTTTGTTGAATGCTTTGAACGTGAGTAGTAATAATATCACTTCGAAATTTCTGATTAAAAGCATAGAATGAAGTTTTTATATTACTCAATTTTGCCATGACTTGATTTGCCAAATCAGTGTTTATTGGCTCTAATTCTCTAGCCATTCTATGTCTTATATTTTTAAAGAAAAATTCGAAGATAGAAATAAATATCACTCCTACAACTAAAGTTACCAATGTTGAAGTAACTCCATAAGCTACGTATCTTTGGAGCACTTGGATCACATATATTGGTGTTGCCAAAGCAAGTAAATTTACAAATAATGAGGCTATTAGTATACGGGCCAGAAATACTGGATTCTTCTTTAATCTGTTAAGAATTTCAAACATATCAATATATTAGATTAATTGTATATCAATTAACTTTAAGTCAAACACAGATACATCGTTTTAAGACAAATTTACAGACCTTTTATACTTAGTATTTTTTATTCTTTCAAATATCTAAGCAACAGTCACATCTGAATCAGTAAACGTTTCAGAACCATTCACTCCAAAGACAACTTCATTAGTGCCTGTTACCTTCACAACTGTGAATCCTGGCATTGAAGTATTGTCACTAGTAAGAACAGACGAGCCAAATGGTGTAGAAAGAGGACTTACACCATCAGTATTAAATATTTTAATTTTATCACCGTCAACTCTATCGAAGTCTAAAATTCCATCTGCACCAGCAGCTGCCAACATTAAATTCGCATTACTACTTCCTTCACCAAGAGTAAATACAAATTTATCAGCACCGCCACCGCCTTCAAAATTGTCTTTCCCCGTTCCAGCTATAAACGTATCATCTCCTGTGCCGCCTTGATAGAACAAGTTCTGTCCATCAAATGCATTAAATGTTTGTGGAGCATTCGGATTTTGTGGTGGAAGATTGTTGTTGTTGTTGTTGATATTATTATTGTTATTGTTGTTGTTTCCTGGATCATTGTTTTGATTTGGATCAAAGTT
>CAJXFJ010000427.1 GCA_913052515.1 uncultured Flavobacteriales bacterium
TCTGTGAACCGAGCAACTCTTCATAATGCCAAAAGATTGGCTGCATTGGATCTTCATTATGGAGACACGATAGTTGTTAGAAAAGCTGGAGAAATTATTCCTGAAGTGATAAGAGTGATCAAAGAATTTAGAAAAGTTGATGAAAAATTAGTACAGCTTCCTATTAATTGCCCTGAATGCAACTCAAAATTAGTGCAAGAAGCTAACGAAGCGATAACAAAATGTTTAAATTCTCTGAAATTTCTCGTATCGGGATTCAACGCGCCTTTAAAAGTACCAACTAAGGTTTCATAATTATTTCTCACATCAATTAAGATAGTATTTATATTTTTTGAAAACTCGTTCCAAGATTCCGGGGCTACGTGCGATGCAGCGTAATCTGTTGGTTTTAGATTTGTTCCTGAGGGAACAAGTTCTTGCCTTTCCTTGATTTTAAATCTCTTAAAAGGTTTTGTTTCTGCGCAAGAACGACCAATGTCAATTGAAGGGAAATATTTAGCAATGTAAGTCTCGAAAGAATAAAGATTTTTTAAATTCGCGCAGGCTATCGTTGAATTTATACCCTCGGGAGTCAAAATTATTGTTCCTACAATAGAAAGTTCATCGGCTCTTTTCGTTAGACTTTGTTTTAAAAAGGAATTATCTCTCTCGCAACAATCATAAAAAGTTGAAATATGAAACATTGTTGTAATTTAATTTTCTCCGCCTAAACAATTAGGTGAAATCAACTCCTGACCAGTTTTTTCCTGCCATTCATCTTTTGTAAAAGCATGAATAGCAATAGCATGAATTTTAGTCATCTGCTCTTTAAGAATTCTATAAATTATTTGATGTCGTTGAACTAATCTTTTTTCTATAAATTCATCAGAAACAACTACAACCTTAAAATGGGATTCTGATCCTGGCTCAACATTATGATTTGGGCTTTCATTCTCAACTTCTAAATGAAGCAATTCCATTCTATCAGTTAAATTATTTTCAATTTCAGTTTGGATCATCTCAGTCTTCTATATAATTTAATTCATTCAATTTTTCTTGATGGCTTTCTTTAGTAGTTGTTACCCGGGAGATAGTAAACAGAGCAATAGACCAAAGAATTACTGAAGCAGTAATTGCTGTAAATCCAAAAGTAAATAGAATGCCTTCATCAACTTGTCCAGGTACAGCATTTTTTGGCCATGCTGCATAGGTCAGAATTAGACCAGCTGCAAAAGCCCCTGCACCGCTCATACATTTAGCTGCAAACGATCTGGCAGCAAGTAATGTTCCTTCCATTCGTCTTCCAGTTTTAATTTCAACTTCCTCGACTGTATCCCATACCATTGAATTTAATGTCGTGAAGGAAATAACTGATGTTGCCACGCCGACAAAATGGAAAAGTAGCACAGCCCCTAAAACAATTGGAGAACCATTATCGGGCAATAAACCCAGCAACCTAAGAGCGATAACGCCGTTTTCAACCGTTAATGATGTTGCAAATAGGATTATTGCTCCGTTTCGCTTACCAAATTTATTTGCCAATAAAGGTGAAACAACAAGCCCAACAAGCGGAGCTAAAAATAAACTCAATCCAATTGTTAATATATTTAATGGAGTAAACTCCCAGAAAAAACTAT
Organism: uncultured Flavobacteriales bacterium; assembly: GCA_913052515.1. The sequence goes on from CAJXFJ010000427.1 coordinate 1,617, forward strand.
AAAGATACAATGTTAAATTAGTAGCTATCCCGCCTGCTACACCCATCATAATCATGGCAATAAACAGGATTATGTAGTTTTTACTCACCGTCATCGTTTCATAGAGTTCAGAGAAAATAACTTTAGGTGTTTTTCTTTGTATTTCAGGAGAATGTAAGTCTTTTATGTGTCTATGCGTTCCTAAAGCGGTAACGACAATGGCTAAAAACATGATTGGACTACACACCAATCCGTAAGTCATCCATGTATCCGCAATAAATCTTGCATCTTGTGTACCGGTATAGGTGCTATAGACAACAAAAATCCATAAGGAATTCCATACAGCTAGACCACCCCACCAACCGAACCAATATCGAAAAGAAAGTAATGAGCTCCTTTCCACGTAATCTTTTGAAAGTTCTGGTCCTAAAGCATTACTTGGAATCTCATAGA
>CAJXFJ010000428.1 GCA_913052515.1 uncultured Flavobacteriales bacterium
CTTAGTGGCGGATTTATATATGAAATCTGGCGAATATAAAAGTACAAAAAAGGGTATCGTAGGTTATGGTATTTTTAGCTTATGGATGGTTGGGACTTATGTTCCAATATATTTCATGGCAGAACAAGCCTACAAAGATTTTGAAAGTGGCTTTGGTACAGCCTACGCAGATCAAGCTATGAACTTTATGCCATCTTGGAGTTTTGCATTGATTATAGCAGCTTGCTTTGTTTTCGGAATGCTTGGAGGAGTAGTTGGAACAAAGGTTCTGAAGAAGCACTTTGCTAAGGCTGGAATTGTATAATGGAGGCAATTGATTATAAAGTTGGTAGTAAGCAATCAATTCTTGATCCAAGAACGAAATTCTTATTATTGGTGACTATAAGCAGTTTGATGCTCAGCAGTGGCAATGATGGCGTGATGCGCATTATGAAACCAGTACTCATGTTTATTCCATTTGTACTGGTTCTAATTGAGGGAAAGAGTAAATTAGCATTTAATTATGTTGCTTTTTACATCATCTGTTTTGGTATAGAAATGATACTACTTAAGCAAAATACGCAATCATTTGTTAATTTTATGCTTCTTGCATGCTGTGCTGTTATGACAAGGTTTGCTCCTGGTATTATGATGGGACGTTTTTTACTAGCAACTACTTCAGTCAGTGAATTCGTCACTGCCATGAAAAAAATGCATTTACCGGACCAAGTGATTATTCCAATGTCAGTCATCTTTCGTTTTTTCCCAACAATTGCAGAAGAGTATGGCTCAATTAATGATGCTATGCGTATGAGGGGGATTTTAATGGGTCGCAGAAGTCCTATAGACGTTTTTGAATATCGATTGGTGCCACTTATTATATCGACGGTAAAAATAGGTGATGAATTATCAGCTGCAGCGTTGACAAGGGGACTAAGCTCGCCGGATAAACGTACTAACTATTGTAAAATTGGTATTAAGGCACAAGATATTTTTTTAATGGTCTTATGTTTCATATGTATAGTTGCGTATTTTTTTAGGCATAGAATTCTTTTGTAGTGGAGGTATAAAACGGTCATGATTTCATTGAAAAATGTAACCTTTCAGTACGCTGGTACAGAGGGCTTAGAAGGCGTATTTGATTTAAATTTAGATATCAAAAATGGTGAAGTCATTGTTTTGTGTGGACAATCAGGTTGTGGCAAAACGACTTTGACCCGTTTAATCAATGGTCTAATTCCGAATTATTATGAAGGTGACTTAAAGGGAATGGTATCGGTTAATGGCAGAAATGTTGTAGAAATGCCCTTACATGAAAGCGCTAAACTCATAGGCAGTGTTTTTCAAAATCCCCGTTCTCAATTTTTTAATGTGGATACAACCAGTGAGATGGTGTTCGGGTGTGAAAATATAGGACTTTCAGAGGAAGAAATTACCCAGCGTATTAATAAAACAGTCGATGCATTTAATATGAGACAGTTAATGAATCAAAGTATATTTAAGCTGTCAGGCGGAGAAAAGCAAAAGCTGGCATGCGCTTGTGTAACAGCTATGGAGCAAGAAGTTATGGTTTTAGACGAACCTTCGTCAAATTTGGATATGGCGTCAATTGATGATTTAAAGGATATTCTTTGCAAGTGGAAAGCAGCAGGGAAAACCATAATAATATCAGAACACAGGCTTTATTATTTGTATGATTTGGCAGACCGATTTGTGTATCTAAAAAATGGTCGTATTGAGAAGCAATTTCAGCCTGAAGAACTATTGGCTCTCACAGCTGATCAAAGAAAAGCCATGGGACTTCGATTGTTGAAGATGAAAGACTTAGAAAAAAAAGCAGCTCCTAGTAAGAATAGATTAGAATCGCTGGTATTAAAAAACTTTAAATTTTCATACAAAGGTCAATCACCTTCATTATCTATAGATAAAGTAGAGCTTCCACAAAAGAGAATAACCGCAATTATTGGTAAAAACGGCGCTGGAAAATCTACTTTTGCTAGATGTTTTTGTGGATTGGAAAAGAAATGTGGTGATCTTATCGTTCAAGATAAAAAACTTAATGCAAAAA
>CAJXFJ010000429.1 GCA_913052515.1 uncultured Flavobacteriales bacterium
CTTTCAACTATAGAGTTTGCCATTAAATCATAATCAATGTTTTGGTACACTTTTTCAGTTAGAGCCTCCAAGTCTCTTATATCATTGATAAATACTTCAAAACCTCCTACTTGCGTAGAATCCCATTGATTAATTTTTTGCAAATGACCAATATCTATTAATGCCATTTGGTCGTCCATTTCTCCTAAACCGGTATTGTATAAACCGCTTACTTTTAATTTTCTCAAACGTGCCGGTTGTTGTGCAAAATAAACCAGCAAGTCATCATTTACCTTCAATTGAAGTTTAGACGCTATGTTTTCTGAAATAAGAATACCGGGATTTGAAGTTGAATCAGTAATGGCTAGTAGCTCCCCACTTTTAATGTATTGGCTAAAAAAGTCCCAATTAAAATCGCTGCCGATTCCTTTTAGAATAACGCCGTAATTCGTTTCATTGGCTTGAAGAATAGCTCCTTTTAGTGCATAAACTTGAATGTTTTTTATCCCTTCAATGGAATTAAGCGTTTCATATAAAGGACGATTTTTACTAATGGGTGAGCTTTCCAGTAAGCCTTTTGATTGATAGTTGGTAATCTGTATATGAGAGCCAAAACCAATTACTTTTTTTCGAATTTCTTCTTGAAATCCATCTACAATAGCCAATGAGATGGTCATCATAGCTATACCTAAACTGATTGCTAGTATGGAAATGCGTATTATTGGCTTAGAAAAGGAGTTTTTTCTGCCTTGGATGATCTTCTTCGCAAAATATAGTTCAAAGTTCAATAGCTGTTCATTCTAGAGATGCAAAACAAAAATAGCAATTCAATAGTCCATAAACTTAAAAAATCACTTGCCACTGTAATTGTGCTATGTCTTAGTATTTGTCATTTGGCTTGTGCTCAAACTAAACCAAAGCAACAGGCTACTCAAAAAGTGCTATTGGGTGTAGAGCAAACAGCGCTTTATTTTCCATTGCTTCAAGATAAAAATGTGGCTTTTGTGGGAAACCATACTTCTATTTTAGAAGGTAAACATTTAGTAGATAGTTTGTTGGCTGCTCAAATCAAACTTGTAAAAGTGTTTAGCCCAGAACATGGTTTTAGAGGTGATGCAGATGCCGGAGAAAAAGTGAAAGATGGAATAGATGTGAAAACAGGCTTACCTATTATTTCCTTATATGGTAAGAATAAAAAACCAACAGCTTCACAGTTAGAAGGAATAGATGTTATTCTGTTTGATATTCAAGATGTTGGTGTTCGATTTTATACCTACATATCAACCTTGCATTATGTCATGGAGGCTGCTGCGGAAAGTAAGATTAAAGTTATTGTTTTGGATCGGCCAAATCCAAATGGGCATTATGTGGATGGACCTATTCTAGAAAAAGCTAATCAATCTTTTATTGGCATGCACCCTGTGCCTATTGTACATGGAATGACCATTGGTGAGTACGCCCGAATGATACAAGGAGAAAAGTGGTTGAAAAATGGAGTGTCATGTGATTTAAGCGTGATTTCATGCTTGAATTATACCCATCAGATGCCTTATGAAATAACCTTATCTCCTTCGCCTAATCTGCCTAATACTACTGCTATTTTATTGTATCCTAGCTTGTGTTTGTTTGAAGGAACTCCAATAAGCGTTGGAAGAGGAACTGACAAACCGTTTCAACAGTTTGGTCATCCGAGTTTAAGAGAATATACGCATCGATTTACACCACAGCCAAGTTTTGGGGCTAGTAATCCAAAATTAAATGGACAAACTTGTTTTGGAGAAGATTTAAGTTCTCAAAACATAGATTCTTTGCGTTTGGATACTATATTGAATCTTGATTATTTAATTGATGTTTATCAAGCTTATCCAAATAAAGAAAAATTCTTTACTTCTTTTTTTACTTTATTGGCAGGTACAAAGTCTTTAGAAGAAGCTATTCGAAACAATCGAACTGCAGATGAAATAAGAGAATCTTGGCAGCTAGGCTTAGACGAATATCAAAAAATGAGAAAGAAGTATTTATTGTACCCTTAGTTGGCTT
>CAJXFJ010000430.1 GCA_913052515.1 uncultured Flavobacteriales bacterium
AAGCATCAGCCATCAGTGTTATAGATTGTATAATATTATAAGCTATAACTGGGCGGTAAACATTTAGTTCAAAGTTTCCACTTGAACCAGCAATTGATATGGTATTATCATTTCCTATTACCTGAGTGCAAACCATTGTCATAGCTTCGCATTGTGTGGGATTAATTTTACCTGGCATTATTGATGAGCCAGGTTCATTTGCAGGGATGAGTATTTCACCTATTCCAGAGCGCGGGCCACTAGACAACCAACGAATATCATTTGCAATTTTAAACAAGGATGCGGCTACAGTTTTTATTGAGCCTGAAAGCTCTACAATGCAATCTTGACCACCGAGTGCTTCAAATTTATTTTCTGCTGTAATGAATGGTAAATTAGTAATTTTTGAAATCTCGAGTGCAACCAACTCTCCAAAACCTTCAAATGAGTTTATTCCCGTTCCAACGGCAGTACCACCCATAGCTAATTCATAACAAGATTCTAAGCCCTTTTCAATACGCTTAATTCCATGGCTTAAGGCTGAGGAATAACCTGAAAATTCTTGGCCTAAGCTTAAGGGGGTGGCATCTTGAAGATGCGTTCTTCCAAGCTTTATAATTTTATCAAATTGATCTGATTTCTCCTGAACACTATCACGAAGTTTTTTTAGCTCAGGAATTAGTTTATTTTTTGCTGCCTCAACTGCAGCTATATTAATTGCTGTTGGAAAGGTATCATTAGTTGATTGCCCCATATTTACATGATCATTTGGATGAACAGGCTCTTTACTTCCTAATTCCCCGCCAAGCAATTCAATGGCCCGATTAGCAATAACCTCATTAAAATTCATATTTGACTGAGTTCCTGAACCGGTTTGCCAAACAACCAATGGAAAGTGAGCATCAAGCTTACCATCAATAACTTCTTCAGCAGCTTTTTTTATTGGGTCTGCTAATTTTGAATCCAATTTACCTTTAGAATTATTTACAGATGCTGCAGCTTTTTTAACAATTCCATATGCTCGAATCAAATCTCTTTGAAACTTTTCACCACCAATTTTAAAATTATTTAAAGACCTTTGTGTTTGAGCACCATAGTATTTGTCTTCTGGCACATCTATCTCGCCCATACTATCTTTTTCTTTACGAAATTTCATTAGCTCGTTTCTTACTTAACTACCCAAGTGTCTCCAGCATTGATAATATCTTGAACATTTCCATTTGGTTTCTTTTTAATTGCTTCATTGATTTGAGCAACCATTGTTTCTTCATAAGTTTCTGATTCAACTGCATAAAGAACACCAATGGGGTCTGGAAAATCAGTTTGGTAAGACATGTTTGATAAAAGAGAAGCAATTACATAGTCACTTTCATCATGAACTAATACATCATCTATGCTCCATTTATCCCCAATATCTACAATTACTGGTTTATTACCATCTAATCGAACACCTTTATCTTTTTCTTTACCAAATATCATTGGTTGACCATTTTCTAATATTAAAACAGTTTCAGCTTTTTGATCTCTATCCGTTTGTGCTAAAAATGCCCCATCATTAAAAATATTACAATTTTGATAGATCTCCATAAATGAAGTTCCTTTGTGGGCATGAGATCGCTTAATCATGCTTTGCATATGTTTTAATTCTTTGTCAATTGTGCGTGAAACAAATGTTGCTCCAGCACCCAATGCTACAGTTAACGGATTAAAAGGGCGATCTAATGAGCCCATTGGAGTAGACTTAGTTATTTTACCAACTTCTGATGTTGGAGAATATTGTCCTTTTGTTAGACCATAAATACGATTATTAAATAACATTACATTCAAATCTAGATTTCTACGTAAAAGATGTATAGTATGATTACCTCCAATAGATAAACCATCACCATCTCCTGTCACAACCCATACAGATAAGTCTGGATTTGCCAATTTAACACCTGAAGCTATTGCCGGTGCTCGACCATGAATAGTATGAAATCCATATGTATCCATGTAATAAGGGAATCGACTTGAGCAACCGATTCCAGAAATAAATACA
>CAJXFJ010000431.1 GCA_913052515.1 uncultured Flavobacteriales bacterium
AGAATAACATCATAAATATGTTCCCAAAATACAGGTTCAAAATAAAGTTTATCGGCAGTATCGAAATCTGTCGATACTGTTTCTGGATTACAATTTATCATAATTGTCTCATAGCCGCATTCTTTTGCAGCTAATACACCATGAACACAACAATAATCAAATTCTATTCCTTGACCAATTCTATTAGGGCCAGAACCAAGAACTACTACTTTAGGTTTATTGGAAACAATAGATTCATTTTCTTGTTCAAAAGTTGAATAAAAATATGGAGTTTCAGCTCTAAATTCAGCAGCACATGTATCGACTAATTTATAAACTCTTTTAATCCCTAAATCATGTCTTTTATTAAAAACTTCACTTTCTAAACAGCCAAGTAAATGGCCTAATTGTCTATCTGCATAACCTTTCTGTTTCGCTTCGAACAATAATTCCTTAGGTAAATTGTCAATTTCGTATGCTTCTATCTTATCTTCAATAGCAAGTAATTCTTGAATTTGTCTTAAAAACCAATCATCAATTCTTGTTTTTTCTTGAATTTTTTTAAAGGGTATTCCTAACTTAATTGCATCATAAATATGAAATAACCTGTTCCAACTTGGAAACTCTAAGCTTTTCAGAATTTCATTTTGATTCTTTATCTCTTTTCCATCTGCACCAAGACCATTTCTATTTATTTCTAAAGATTGACAGGCTTTTTGTAAAGCTTCCTGAAAAGACCTCCCAATTCCCATAACTTCACCGACAGATTTCATTTGAAGACCTAACTTTCTATCTGAACCCTTAAACTTATTAAAGTTCCATCTTGGAATTTTAACAATTACATAATCTAGAGTAGGCTCAAAAAAAGCAGATGTTGATTTAGTGATTTGATTATTTAATTCATCTAATGAATATCCGATAGCTAGTTTTGCAGCTATTTTTGCAATTGGATATCCTGTAGCTTTAGAAGCTAATGCAGATGAGCGACTAACTCTAGGATTTATTTCGATAGCAATAATATCTTCATTCTCATCATCACTAACAGCAAATTGAACATTACATCCACCCGCGAAATCTCCAATAGCTCTCATCATTTTAATAGCCATATCTCGCATTTTCTGATAAGTTTTATCACTTAATGTCATAGCTGGAGCAACTGTTATAGAATCCCCAGTGTGAATTCCCATAGGGTCCATATTTTCAATGGAACAAATTATTGTAACATTGTCATTTTTGTCTCTTAATAATTCTAACTCAAACTCTTTCCATCCAATTACTGCCTTATCTATCATGACTTCATGAATTGGAGAGGCATGAAGCCCTCTATTCAATAAAGAGTCAAAATCTTTTTCACTATGAACAAAAGAAGCGCCAGAACCACCAAGTGTGTAAGATGGTCTAATACATAGAGGAAAACCGAATTTTTGAGCAATTTCTTTACCTTGTAAAAATGATTTGGCAATTAATTGTGGAGCCATGGGAATATCAATCTCGTTCATCAATTTTCTAAAAGCTTGTCTATTTTCTGTTATTTCAATTGCATCAATATCAACTCCAATTATTTTGACATTGTATTCATCCCACAGACCAACTTCACCACATTTAATACATAAATTTAAAGCAGTTTGACCACCCATTGTAGGAAGAACAGCATCAATTTTATGAGATTTAAGAATTTGTTCTATTGATTCTATTTCAAGTGGAAGTAGATAGATATTATCTGCAACTACTTTATCCGTCATGATTGTAGCAGGATTAGAATTAATTAAGGTAACCTCAATATCTTCTTCTCTCAATGATCTTGATGCTTGAGAACCAGAATAATCAAATTCACACGCTTGACCTATTACTATAGGTCCACTTCCAATGATAAGAACAGATTTGATCGATGAATTTTTTGACATATTAAAACTTTGAGGACGAAAATAAGTAAAAGAAGGTCAAAATATTCATGTTGTTGAAAAAAAGGCAAAAAAAAACCTCCATAAGGAGGTTTTAAAAAAGTGGCGACTACATACTCTTCCAGGTGTTACCCT